>JAFDAP010000080.1 GCA_019313765.1 Deltaproteobacteria bacterium
TTTCCGGCATTAATGCTTCCCCCCCTTTTTTGTGCCTCAATAAGAATCATAACGTGGGACAAGGCACAGATGGTAAAATTCCTTTGCATAGCATTACGAACCGACCAGGGAACACCGGGGAGAAATTCACTTAAAACCAACACCCTTGATTCATCAAAAATATTTCTCAAGTCCTTTTTAACCCCGAAATTCAATATTCCTTCCGCTAAAACAATAGTGGTGCTTCCACCAGCTTCCAGGGCAGCTTTATGGCAGGTCATATCCACACCAGATGCATAGCCCGAAATTATGTTCGCACCCATTCGTGCCATTTGATCCGCGCAATCCCAGGCTGTCTTCAAACCCTTTTCACTTGCCTTCCTTGCTCCACAAAAGCCTAAAGAAGGCTTTTTCAATAAGCTTAAATCTCCCTTGGCAAATAGGAGTGCAGGAGCCCTGTTATTTAGAGCTGAAGCCACCCGATCAGGATAATCATCATCACCTATAGTTAATATTCGAACGTTTTGCTTTTGAAGGGTCATCCATTGATCTTCAGGCATCAAATTGTCATCCCTAAGATTTGCTATCTGGGAATCGGTTAATAAACGAGTATTTTTTTCGCCTCGCACGAGACTTCCCACAAATTCTTTGATTGTTAATCTGTTATAGGTACAGTGATCCAATATCTTTTTTACCTTGACATTTCCGAGTCCGGGCACATTCAGAAGTTTTAGAATGTGATATGAATCATCATTTCTCATCTAAAGGAAGCCACCCTAATCGTAAAATCCTGAGTCAATCTCTCGGGAAATATTATCATCATTACTGCATGTCTTTTCGCAAGCCAAACCATAAATCTTTCTCGCTCCTTGTTCAAGGAGTAACATCGCGACATAATTCATGGTAATCCCGGACTGATAAAGATCGTCTGTCAAGAGGATTTTTCGGCCCTTAACCTTGGAGTGCACTTCAATAGATCCCTCAATGTTCCCGAGTTTTTTCTCAAGCGCTACATTTTTGGCTTGTTTTGTTTCCTTGACTTTTTTAACAGCCTCGGAAAAGTCATCGCGTTCCCATTCTTCTGCGATATGCCTGGCAATTACTGCTGGTAGAGAATATTTCTTTTCCGGAGTTGAAGGAGGCACAGCAACAATAGTATCAAGGGAATTATAACATTCCACCCTTTTGAGAAAATTGATGCACTTTTCAGCCAATTTTTCAGCCGCTTCATAGTGCTCTTTGTTGGGTGAACGATCATAGGGCTTAGCTCCCTTCCGGAGCTTACCAATTTTCGTCTTTTCAAGGTCGGGATTTCCATCTTTTCGATCAAAGTCTAATGCAAAAGAAATGGGAAGGCAGTCTCGAATCCCTATCCACCATCTCATTCTGGTCTGCCAATTCCTAATTTCGTTCAAATCCTCTTCATCAACATTTTTCAAATAAGTATAGTACGTATGGTTCGAACCTTCTTGCCAACCAATATGACTAACCCGGTTGAATAAAAAAACTTCGTCAAAAGCCCTTTTGTAAGGGTCAAAGGGGACTCTTAAAAGCCAATCGGCACCTTCTTTGGATGGTTCTCTGAGTCCATCCCATCCAGGCTCAATCCTCCGGCGGCGGGGTGTAGCCAGCATAGCCTGGATTTTTTCATGAGTAAATAGCTGGCTCAAGGAACAATATGTCTCCAAAATTTATTTTCACCATTTTCGGGACTCCGTTAACAGTCCCCCCTGTGCCAATAGTATTTGTTTTAGTGGATTAAACCAGAAAATCCACAGATAGAACATTAAAGTAGAATTAAATATTCCTCCGATTCAATCAGGTAATGTCTCTTTAAGTAGATCTCTCAGGTCTCTCAGATACTTTTCGTCTTCAGACGTTCCTTTAATACATAACCATGTTCGAAGCAAACCCATTAATATAAGAATAGCATCATCTGACAATCTTATGGGTAGGGGGTTGTAACTTGCTCTGTGCCCTGGGAAAACAACCTGTATTCGGTCCAATCGTGCAACCCCTTCGATTTGCGTCATTCCTGAGGGTGTTTTTGGACAGTAGAAAAACTGATTATACATCAAAGCCTTTATCCTTGCCGTCATTATGGGGGAAAATCCTTTCGGATGATCAGTTTTTTCAATACTAAAAATGGGTAACACGAAGATACAATCTTGTTGCAAGTGCTTTTTGCCTTTTGATCTCAGGAGGAAAATTATATCATCAAAAATAGTATTTGTTGCCTGCAATACTATAGATAGTCTTCTTTTTGCTTTTTGGACTATCAACTCCTCATTTAAGCGCAATCTGAGCCTATAAAGCGGAAGTTCGTTTCTCCTTTGAAAGTCCGTTTCCCGCACGTTTCTGATGGCAAATTGGGTAATGTTGTGCTCAGTTGGGTCGGCTCTCTGAACC
Source organism: Deltaproteobacteria bacterium (assembly GCA_019313765.1). Classification (GTDB taxonomy): domain Bacteria; phylum Desulfobacterota; class DSM-4660; order Desulfatiglandales; family Desulfatiglandaceae; genus JAIOSR01. The sequence goes on from JAFDAP010000080.1 coordinate 2,389, forward strand.
TCGAGAACTTGGGGAATAACATCTGGTTGAGGTGAGGGCACCCAGCACAACTGGCCTAATGTTGGCTTGTCTCTGAATCTTTCCCCCGATATATCGATGTAAAAGGGGTCTATTAGCTGGGTAATACCCATGGCTTAATCGAATTCGGTCACTGAGTCCTCGATTTTTGCCCGGCCCTGAACCGGAAAATCAAGGTTATCTCCATTCAGAAAATTTAAGGCTTCGAAATATGAGTCATCATATATTGGACGTTCTTGCAATAACCGAAGCCACGATTCTTGATTTTCCCTAATTTTTGCGATCAACTGCTTCCCTTGAGCTAATTTTTTCTTTGATAATCTTTTCATGGAAATTTGCTTGACAGTTTCAGGCTCCTGCGCTCTGGAAAAGTCGAGGAGGTCACCTGGTTGAACATCTATCATCGGCTCAGTCTCAAAATAGACGTGGTCAAGCAGGTCGTATGTGTCTCCTGCCCATTTTTTAACAGCCGCTTGCAGAGGTCCCGTGATATAGAAGGGCAGGCTTGCGCCGATGCTGGGTTCTATGTCAGACCTGTGTTTGTAAAGAAAGTGTTCTTCATCATCGAATTGGCTTTCATAGGTTAAGGCTTCTATATAACCCCCATCAACAGCCTTCTTAATGGCGTCCAATGACTCTCCACAAAAAGGACCATAATGGACAAACTTCCATGGCCAGCCGGTTAAGGTGACCCCTTCGTTTTTTTTTTTTTTTTTTATATCTATCAGGTAAAGGAATTTTACCAACCTGATGGGTGATAGCACCTCGTCTCTTTCAGTGGCGAGCCAGGTGATATATTGAATCAATTCTAAAATATTGGTCGTCATATATTAGCTCTATCCGAAGGCTGCTCATTTAAAAAAATCGCAGCAAACACGCAACTGGCAATAATATCTTGGTTAAACCGACCTTGCCTTCTCCAACCGATTTCTCACCAGCTCCACCACCGTTCTTTATGCCTTTTAAAGAGCTGCTTCATCCCCGCACGGCATCTTCAATAATAATTTTCACATCAGCGGGATTTTTTGATACCGTCCACTTCCACGTTCCAAAGCCGCCCTGTTCATTAACCGCTATCACCCATTCATTTAAAAATGCCCTTTTGCTTTTATCGCGTTGGGTGTCCTGACCCTTGGTTTCAAGGATAAGAAAAGTACCTGTTTTCAATCGAATAATAAAATCCGGCCGATACTTACGAACCACACCTTCAAAAATGTAGATGATTTCAAATCCCAGGTGGTCATTCTTGACCCAGGCATCCACATTGGGATTGCGCTCTAACTCAAAGGCTTCGCTGGCCTCCCAGGTGCTGTCAAATACAGAGCAGTTGATATGAGATTTTTTTGTATACTCACAGGGTTTTCCCGTATACCACGTCTTCATATCCCCCGTGGAACGAATGGAATGATCCCTGTCAAAGACCGGTTCAATAGATTCCGTATTTTCAAAACGGATCGCTTCCCAGATGTGCTGCACCAGCTTTTGCATATTGAGGGTGATCAGGATGCGTCGTTTGAGATCGTCTTGATAAAAAAGCGGAGGGGAGATCTGGATTTTATCAGAGGCAATGAATTCTTCCACCAACCGGATTAACTGGGCCAGCAAATATTCTTTATTTGCTTTCCAGGTGGGTTTCATCTGATCAAAGATATCCCGCGCGGTTTCAAAAATTATCTTTTGCGTTCTGAATTCTCTCCCCAGATCTTCGATGTCAATCGCCGAAATCTTGGTTACATCGGGGTGACCTTCCACGATCGGGGCGAGTTCCGCCAGGGTTGCCGTTTCATAGGCATTCAATTCCAGTGTCTTTACCCTGCTCATATCGAGGGTGAGGGTGGGTCTGTATACGTGATCAATGCGAATAATGTTCGGCCAGCTTATTCCAAACTGTTGTTTAGAAGAGTCGGGCTCAATCCGGGTTTTGGGTGGCGGAGGGGGCGGTGGTGGACCATCTTCACTTTCGTGTGGCAAGAATGTAAACGGCACACCGAAGATATTCACATATTCTGCTTCGAATAGACCGGTTTTGGAATCTACTTCATAAGACGTGCGCCTCAATCCGCGGCCAACCACCTGTTCACACAGCAATTGACTGGTAAACGCGCGAAGTCCCATGATATGGGTAACAGTCTTGGCATCCCAGCCCTCGGAAAGCATACCGACAGAGATTACCTTTTGGATCTTTTCCCCGGATTTTCCAACTTGACCGATGGTGTCCACCTGCCGCCGGAGCAGCTCGGCCAGTTCCTTTTTAGAAAGTTTACGTTCGGGTTTGTCTTCGGAGACGCCGTTTCGATCTTCATCGTTAACGGAAGGCGCTTCTTCCTGGGATTCCGCCATCTCAAGAACCCTGGAGTCAATGTGAAGTATCCGGTCAGGAACGCAGAGTTCATCGATTCGGATCTTTTTATGGTCAAAGACATATTTTATCCTCGCTGCCGTCTCGGTCCGGTTGGCAACACTGATCATCACCGGAGGGGTTTTGAAACCGGCATCTTTCCAATTATTTTCCGTCTCCAGCCAGTCTTTTCCCAGGAGATAATATCCGTTGATTACCAGATCCGGTAGCGGTTCGTGTTCCTCTGCCTTGCGGTTTATATTGTCTTTAACGTCAGGATCGTTATAGATATGATACAAACGTGACTTATAATCCTTGGAAAGTTTACCGTCGTCACGGATTACCACCCGGGGCGTCTTGACCAGTCCCGATTCGATGGCATCGTTCAGCCCGAAATCGCTGATGATCCAGCCGAATAGAGCCTCTTCCGAGCTTTTCTTTCCCGAAGGGGCAAGGGGAGTTGCTGAAAAATCATAGCAGCAAAGGATATTGCGTCCTTTGTGGATGCGGTCCAGGCCACTAACCCAGATAGTTGCCTCTTCGATATCCTCCTTTTTCACCCCTTTTACCTTTGATTCGGCAGGTACCCGCCAGGCATGATGGGCCTCATCATTAATTACAAGAATGTTCTTCGCACCGGCCATCTCCCCCAGGACTTCCTGGATATATGCTTCATTGCTTTTTGCGCCGCGCTTATCCACGCTTTTCTTCCTGGCAATTTTCTCTTCCGTTTCCCAACTGAGCACATGCCAGTTGCGGATAAGGATTTTGCCTTGCCGGAGTTTTTCCAACAGCCCCGCAGGAACGATATTGAACTCATCGTAGTAATTTCCAGTACTTGACGGCAAAAGTACCTGAAGACGGCTCTTTACCGTAAGTCCCGGCGCCACCACAAAGATATATTTAGAAAACCTAACATCCTGGGGATAGGTAACCTTGTTCAATACCTGCCAGGCAATCAGCATCGCCATTACGATCGTTTTGCCGGAGCCGGTTGCCATCTTTGAACAGAGCCTTTGAAATAGTCCGCCGTCGGACGGTATCTCTATCCCCACCTTCTCCGCATCAGGAGCTTCAGCAAGCCAGATGATGGTTTCAATCGCTTCAAGTTGACAGAAAAAGAAGCGGCGATATTCACGTTCTTCCAGATCTTGCCAATGTTCCAGCAATCGTCGGGTGATTCCCGTAATACCCGGGTACCCCGCTTCCCGCCATGATTTAATCCGAGGTCTGATCTGGTTTACCAGCGGTATCTCTATAAAAATTCCCGGGTCATCAAATGCCTTTGAGGTTTCAGACGCCACTACATAGCCTGCCGGACGCCGTCCGTCTTTAAAATCAAACAAACGGGTTTCCCGATCATAACCCCAGTAATGCTTCGGTTCTTCATAGGGGGGATTGATGATGAGCTGGTCTATTTTATTGCTTGTAGAGTTTTTCATATTCTTGCTCATTTTGCGGTCGTCATTTCTTTATCAAAACAGTAAATCCTTCCTGCTTGAAATGTTATTAAGCTAAGAATCAGCAAAAACCGTTTTCATTGTTTGGGCACCCCGTACAGATAGTGATCCAGATTATCATTTGAGTCGCTGGGAAGTCTGTCCCATTCTTCCTGCGGAATTTCTTTAGCAAGTTCGTCCAATAAATCTTCAATTGGCCTTGCCGACTTATCGTAACGTATCTCAGCAGAGGTAAGCCTCAATTCGTCCACCTGCATGACTTCTTTCCATTTGCCAGCCATTATTGCACCTCCAGAATCTTTAATGATTCTATTCCTCTATCATCCACAATTTTCACTGCAACTCTTTTATTATCCCCGATCTCAAACGGCAGGGAAACCGTGCCCCGGTATGCCTCGATAAGTTCCTCGTCAATCTCGGCTTTTAAGTTCTTTGCCAGCCTCGTCCAACCATCTTTGGGACCGACCATGGGGAAAAACACCTGTCTTGCAAGGAGACTCCTACCGTCATAGTCGGTATCCAGCATCCACAGGGCAATCTTATCCGTGCCCCCCGATTCGATAACTCCGGTTTTGGTGTTGTAGTAATCAAAACCATGAACTTCAACCCGATATTTTCCCTTATCATCTCCGTCCTTTACCATTTCCAGTCGTACATCCGGCTGTCCAATCAGCCAGAAGCTCTCATTGCCCACCCGTTTTTTCTTAAGATCATCCGTTAATAGATCAGTATTCATCTGCGCTTTCAAAAGTGTAACCCCGGGCCAGTCCGTCTCGTCAATATCCTTGGCCGCTTCGGAATCGAACTGAAAGGAGGCAAAGACAATAATTTTCGGTTTTGGAACGAGAAGCTGGGCCTCTTCGATGGC
>JAFDAP010000081.1 GCA_019313765.1 Deltaproteobacteria bacterium
GAGCAAAGCGACACCCACATTCGACGTTCGATGTTGAGCGTTCGATGTTCGACGTTCATCTTTTTCCTGTTTGTTATTTCGAATTTTGGTCACCTGTCCGCCGTAATACTATGGGGGGTGGATTGGAATTTGTTTGATATTTGGGATTTGATATTTGGAATTTCAATAAGGCAATAAAACTCCAACAAAGCAAATCCCCTCTGGGGATAACCAAAGCCTGGTCCTCCGGGCCAGGATTTTTACTATGAGACCTCATGGACGAGAAAAACATAAAACTGACGTTAGCCTATGACGGAAGCCATTATCATGGATGGCAGCGGCAAAAAAACGGGGTCACTATCCAGGGTGCTGTTGAAGAAAAAATTAAAATAATGACCGGTGAGTCTGTCAAGCTAATTGCTTCGGGCAGGACAGACGCGGGCGTCCATGCCATAAACCAGGTCTGTAATTTTACAACTCGGTCCAAAATTGGGATCGAAGAGATGAAAAGGGGCCTTAATTCACTTCTTCCCGATGATGTTTTTTTAAGAGACTCCGAATATGTACCCCTTGAATTTCATGCCAGATACAATGTCAAAAGCAAGACCTATGAATACAGGATATTGAACCGGGAAGATCCGGACCTGTTCCTGCGTCATTATGTCTGGCATATTCGCGTGCCCCTGAATGCTAAAGAGATGGCAAAATGTTTGACCGTTCTCGCGGGAAGGCATGACTTTTCCTCTTTCAGGTCTTCGGGAAGCGGCAACCTGGATCCGGTCAGGACCGTTTTGCGGGCCGAGCTTCATGGCCCGGAAGATGGGATGCTTAAGCTTGTAATTGAGGCGGACGGCTTTTTAAGGCATATGGTGCGAAATATTGTAGGGACTGTGGTGGATGCAGGCCTGGGTAAAATTGATGTTTCGGGTTTTAAGGAGATTTTGGAATCAAAAGACCGGCAAATGGCCGGTATCAAGGCCCCTCCGCAGGGATTATTCCTTATGAACGTCGAGTATTAGTTCCTACGTCTTGGTTTCCTTTAAGGAATTGCGGACTGCCTGATGCACCTGCTTCCAGACTTCCTCAAAAGAATTCACGGATAATCTTCCCACTTCAATGAATTTGACCACGATCTCTTTGGTGACTTTGACGGCAAGGACCTCTTTTTGTTCCATTATCACTCTCCTGGTTTTACTCGATTGGCCGTGGAGTTAGGTCCCCTCCAGCCATTAAATTTGACGGACTTGTAAAAAGTCCGTCAATCCCGCATAGCGGGAGGGTGAGGGTTATCAAATTTGGACCCCCGCTGAACGGAAGAAGGCCGTCCTCAGATTCAGCAGGGGTCAATCTTAAGAAGAACCCATAAAGCCCTCCTTAGATATTTAAGTTTGTCAGACCAATGTTAAAAAAGAACTTAGTTCGCTTCGCTCACAATTGGCCTCCGGCCCGTAATGCCTACGCCCCGGAGGGAAAGTTGGAATAATGGAACAATGGAATACTGGGTTTGGGATTTTGGAGCAATGGTTTACTGGGAGAATGTGCCTGACAAAAACATAAAAAAACAGGAAACTTCCTTTAAAAAACATCATTCCAACATTCCATGATTCCATGTATGGGGTAAAAATGTTCAGCCTAATAAAACCCCTTTAGCTTCAATAAGTTGTAGAAATTCATAGACGTTCAATTCCCCCAAACTCCAGGAATCTCTACACCGCACTTGGGACAACAGTTGCCTTTGATCTTGTTCCGCGTGATTTGAAAACCGAATCGGTTGATCAGGAGTTCGCCACACTCATGGCAGAAGGTGTTTTCGCCCTCGTCTCCGGGGATATTCCCCGTGTAAACATACTTCAGCCCAGCCTCATATCCGAGATCCCTTGCCTGCTGAATGCTTTCAGGGGGTGTGGAGGAGATATGGTTGAGTCGGTATGTGGGGTGAAAACGGCTGATGTGCCAGGGAATGTTCGGATCTAAATCAGCTAAAAACCGGGCAATGGCTTTGAGTTCTTCTTTGGCGTCATTAAGACCTGGAATCAACAGGGTGGTGACCTCTAACCAGACACCCTGCTTTTTCATGGTCTCTAATGTTTTCAATACGGGGGCCAGCTTTGCACCGCACTGGTCCTTGTAAAACCTGTCGCTGAACGCCTTGAGGTCCACATTGGCTGCGTGAAGATCAGGGAATATTTCATCAAGGCATTGTTCGCTCATGTATCCGTTGGACACAAAAACGTTCTTGAGACCTTTGGCCGCGGCAAGCCGTGCCGTATCCAGGGCCAACTCGAAATAGACGGTGGGCTCTGTGTAGGTGTAGGCTATTGATGCGGAGCCTGTGCGCAGGGCGTCCGTGACGATCTCTTCCGGGGTCATGTCTTCCCCGATGATCCGGTTTTGGTCGGACGGCATCTGGGAGATATCCGAATTCTGGCAGAAAAGACACCTGAAATTGCAGCCCACGGTGGCTATGGAATAGGAGAGGCTGCCGGGCAAAAAATGGGACAGGGGCTTTTTTTCGATGGGGTCGCAGTGCCTTGCAATGACCTTTCCATACACAAGGCTTATGAGCGTACCCACCCGGTTTTCCCGGACACCGCAGATCCCCTTTGCCCCACCCTTAATCAGGCAGTTATGGTTGCATAAATGGCAGCGGACCTTTTCGTTTTCCAGTTTTTCATACAGGTATGCCTCTTTCATCTATACGAACTCCTCTAACCTGTTTCAAGTGGCTGACGGTATTCGCGCCGATAAGGGATTGGCTTTGTTTTTTCATCTTGATTTTCAAAGGGAGGCTGTCTGCCTTTATACTGTAGGTCATTGTGGCCAAGATTCCCAGGAAAGACCCGAAAGGGGAATGCTTCAGCTCCACAAGGTCCTTTCCGGAATGCCTCATTTTTTCGACAAAAGAAGGACGAATTTTTGTGCAAGCCCAGGAAACAGGTGTATCGCCGTAGGCTGCGCGCAAAAAGGATTTCAACTGCCAGAGGTTATAAAACCTGCTTTGACCGAACAGTGGGTCTCCAAAATAGCCCTGGACCCTTTTTACTAAGCCGCTCCACGACAGGCTGTTTATTACCCCGATGAACACCTTTTTATTGGTTACCCTTCCTGCTTCCCTCAGCGCGAGAAGGGGATTATCCAGAAATTCAAGGGTGCCAATCATAACCGCTAAGTCAAATTCATTATCATCAAAAGGGAGGTCTTCGGCCATCCCGGTTCTGAGAGTGCAGCGGTGGCCGAGTCGTTCTTTGGCCTTTTTAATCATATGGGTCGACGCGTCTATGCCACTCACATTAAGACCCAATCTGCTAAAGGTGATGAGGTGGTTTCCCGTGCCACATCCGATATCCAGGACCCTTTCACCCGGCCGGGGGTTTAACAGGGTCAGGATGAGTTGTTCGATGGACCTGTCTATGGCCCGGCCATGGGGTGAGTGGTCCCAGGCTTCGTAGACCCTGGCGATATTTCTGTCAAAAATGAGTCCCATTTAATGATTTGAAATACTCTTTGATCTTTGTTAATTATACGTCTCGGAAGTTGTACAACTTGCTAAAATCAAAGGGGTTTGTTTAGGCTTGATACTTTTGCCCCATACATGGAATAATGGAATGCTGGAAAGTTGGAATGTTGGTTTTAATAAGGAATTCGTTCATTTATTAACATTTTTAACACCCATGTCAAGGGCATTATGGCAGTAAAACATCGTGCCATTTTCGCAAAGCTCATTATTCCATTATTCCAATATTCCAACATTCCAATTGCGGAGCGAAGCGGAGCTAAGTCCAAAATATGAAAATGAACCCCGGGATGCAAGCAGAAAGTGATGGACAGATGAAACATCTATCATCCGAAAATACGACCCAAACACCTGAACATGGAGAAACTGAACTGGAAGGTCAGATAGAGCGGATCACTTATATGAATGAAGAGACCGGGTACACCGTGGCCAGGGTCAATGTCCCCGGGTATCTGGAGCCTGTTACGATTGTTGGAAATCTCCTGGCATTAGCTCCCGGAGAGGTCCTGGAGATAAAAGGTGACTGGGAGACACATCCAAAGTTTGGCCGGCAGTTTAAGATCCTCAGCCACCGTACCGTGCGCCCATCCTCTGTAAAAGGCATCAAGAAATATTTGGGTTCCGGACTTATAAAGGGTATTGGAAAGGAGATGGCCGCAAGGATTGTCGAGAAATTTGGAGAAGAGACCCTGAAAGTTATTGATGAGGGCATTGACGAACTTGCGACGGTCGCCGGGATTGGGCGTAAAAGGGTGGAGATGATCAAAAATGCCTGGGCTGACCAGAAAGAGATCAGGGCGATCATGATCTTTCTCCAGGAGCACGGCGTGGGTTTAAGCCATGCAACAAAGATCTTTAAACGTTACGGGCAGCGTTCAATTGCTGTTGTGACTCAAAATCCCTACAGGCTTGCCACGGACATACCCGGTATCGGTTTTCAGACGGCAGACAGGATTGCAACACAACTCGGTTTTGAAAAGAATTCACCGGTCAGGGCGGAGGCGGGGACCCTATACGTCCTGAACAGGTTGGCGGAGGAAGGAAACGTTTTTTATCCCTATGATTTGTTAATAGAAAAATGCCGCGAGATCCTGGAAGTGGACAGGGAAACCGTCATCAGGGGCTTTGGGGCCATTGCCCTTGACGGTAAGATTGTTGTGGAAGATCTGAATCAGCACATGGATGAATTTGAACCGAATCGCAAGGCCGTTTATCTGAAGCGTTTTCACATCTCGGAAACCGGGATTGTCAGACATTTTTCGCGCCTGATTTCATCAAAAAAAAAATGTTCGAAACATGGATGTGAACAAGGCCCTCGACTGGGTGCAGAAAAAAATTGAACTGCGCTTAGCGCAAAGCCAGATTGATGCGGTCAAAATGGCTATTTCAGACAAGGTCCTGGTCATTACCGGTGGACCCGGTACCGGAAAGACCACCATCATTCACGCGGTGATCCGGATATTCCGTGCAGTGGGCGCAAAGATCTTTTTGGCCGCGCCCACAGGACGCGCATCCAAACGCATGACAGAGGCAACCGGCCAGTCTGCCAGTACGATTCACAGGCTGCTGGAATACAGTTGGCAGAAGGGAGGATTTCAAAGAAACGAGGATCACCCTATTGAAGGGGATGTGATCATATTGGATGAGGTCTCAATGATTGACACATCGCTTATGTATCACCTTTTAAAAGCGGTCCCTTCCGGTGCCACATTGATTATGGTGGGCGATTCCAATCAACTCCCATCGGTAGGCCCGGGGAACGTGCTAAGGGATGTCATAAGATCAGGATCGATTCCTGTAATTGAATTGAATGAGGTCTTCAGGCAGGCAAGAGAGAGCCTCATTATTATGAATGCCCACAGGATTAACCGGGGCCTGGTCCCCGAAGTAAAGGGTTCAGGGGAGGATCCCGGAGATTTTTACTTCATAGAGCAGGGGGACCCGGATCAGGCCCTTAATATCATTATGGAGTTAGTCTTGAATAGGATACCGCAGCGGTTTAATCTGGACCCCATGAAAGACATTCAGGTCCTTTCGCCCATGCACAAAGGGCTTTTAGGCACGGCAAACCTGAACCTGAAACTGCAAAACGGACTGAACCCTTCAAAAAAGGAAATTATCAGAGGGGACAGGCGATTCCGCCTTAATGACAAGGTGATGCAGATCAGGAATAACTATGAAAAAGAGGTCTTTAACGGGGATATCGGTCTGATTAAGACCATAGACGAAGAAAAACAGGAAATGGTTGTAACCTATGATGACAAACCGGTTCTTTATGATTATCTTGATGAGATAGTCCTGGCCTATGCCATTTCTGTCCACAAGTCTCAGGGTAGCGAGTATCAGGCAGTAGTGCTCCCCATATTGCCGCAACATTACCTGTTACTTCAGCGAAACCTTATTTATACGGCGGTAACCCGGGGGAAGCGATTGGTGGTCATAGTGGGAAGCAAGAGGGCCCTGACAATGGGCGTTAAGAATGAAAGCACCATGAAACGGTATACTTATCTTGAAGAGAGACTCAGGAATTAATAAAGGATGAAAAAAGCGATTTTTCCCATTATAGCATTGTTCCTCATGGTTTCCGGTGGAACTGCCATGGCTGCGACCGGTTCCGAATGGATGGAAGACTTTAAGGCCGCCAAGGCCAGGGCAATCTTAGAAGGCAAGGATATGTTGCTGAACTTTTCCGGCTCTGACTGGTGTGGCTGGTGCATAAAACTCAAGCAGGAAGTCTTCAGCAAGGCGAGTTTTAAAAACGAGGCTACCAAGAACTTTATTCTTGTGGAACTCGATTTACCGCAAAGAACAAAACAGCCTGCAAGGATCAAGGAACAGAATCAGAAATTAGTAAGGGCATACGGTGTCATGGGTTTTCCCACTATCTTAGTGACTGATGCTAAGGGCCGAGTATACGCGCGGGCCGGGTATATGGCCGGTGGTCCGGAGAAGTTTATCAGCTACCTCGAAAAAGTCCGTAAAAGCAAGGTCGAGGGGGATGCACTCATAGCCAGGGCTGAAAAGGCACAGGGACTTAAGAAGGCCAGGCTGCTTGATCAGGCCGTGGAGAGAATGGCAGACAGCCAAATGGAAATTGACCCGGAGATCATTGATCAAATCAAGAAACTCGACAAAGACAATAAAGCAGGGCTGAAGGCCAAATATGAGGTTCGTGAAGGACTTGGAAAAATTATGCAGGAGACCGGGCAGTCAGGGGATTATGACAAGGCCCTTAAAGATATTGATGGCCTGATTGCGTCCGTGAAACCCGGTCCAAGGCTCAAACAGTATATATATTTTGTCAAAGCCAAAATCTGTCTCCTTGGCAAGAAAGATAAAAGTGCCGGGATTGAGAACCTGAAAACAGCAGAAAAGATTGCCCCGAATACGGAAGAAGGCAAGCAGCTTTCAGAAATGATTAAAAAGCTTGAGGCAATGGAATAAGCTGTCAGGTCTCTTTTTTTTAGACAGGATAACAGGATAAACAGGAATCTATGTTAAGTCACAAACAAGACATTATTGTAATAATCCAGTAAATCAAAAGAAATATCCTGGTAAAATGCCTTACAGATA
>JAFDAP010000082.1 GCA_019313765.1 Deltaproteobacteria bacterium
TGGCCTTTCACCGCACAGGCCGGTTGAAATAGCCAAGCTCCACATCCGGGAATTCCTTATTAAGGAGGGCCGCCATCTCTTTTATTCCCACGGCAGGTGAATTGGATTCCGGCATCTTTTCCAGGTAAAGCTGGGGGTCAATATCCAGGTTTTTCAGGTGAATAAAATTGACACCTGTTTTTTGAATCAGCAGCATTAACGCCTCTACTTCTTCTTCCTGGTCCGTAATCCCCGGAAAGACAAGATAGTTTATCATGGTATAGAGCCCCATTTCCTTGGAAAGGGTGATGGAGGCGACCACATCCTCAAAAGCATAGTTCTTTGGCCGGTGATAGGCATTGTAGAATTCGGGCCGGGCGCTGTTCATGCTGATCCTTATGGAGTCCAGGCCACTATTGGCAATCTCTCGAATCCGTTCGGGCCGGCTCCCGTTTGTGTTGAGATTGATGGTCCCTTTGTCCGTCCGCTTTCTGATCTTCCTGATACTCTCCGCAATAAGCCTGTACTGCGTGAGGGGTTCTCCTTCACAGCCCTGGCCGAAACTCACGATAGGCTCAGGCGCCTGATTCAGGTGATTGACCGACAGAGATACAATTTCCTCTGTTGACGGCCTGAAACATATCCTGTCCTGTGATGCCTCGCATGACCCTTCAGGCTGAAAAGAAAGACATCCGAGGCAGGATGCATTACACGCCTGGCTGACAGGGAGCGGGGCCTCCCACCTCTTGAGGAACAGGTTTTTGGCCGCAAAACAATGGTTTACCGTGGCGCAATTGACGAGGTGTTCCACAAGTGGACTCGATCCGTGCTCTTTCCGGTATTTCTCTATGGCCGGAACAAGTTCCCTGTCATCGTAATTCTTTGGGTCCCACTTGTGGTTGTATTCGATCCTGAATCCGGCAGCCGAATATGACCCATCCATGAATCCCACGGCCGTGTAGGCCCACATGGGCAGGGTATACGATTTCGGGCCATAATCAACTGCCGGAAGGTGACTTCTCACCAATCCCGGTTCCAAGAATGCGGCCACGGCAAAGCACTCGGTCATGACCCCGTCAACCTCGATTTCGGAAACGGTTTTCAATTCGCCCGTTGACGGATCAAGACCCATGGGGGGGCAATCAGGGATAAAAAAGAGCTTGCTGAATTCCGGCAGGGGTATGAGGTCCTCCGGTTTCAGGTCGGCCGGGGACGGCCCCGAAAAGCCCGCCATCCGAAAATAGGGATGGTCATAGATCCGGCCCTCTTTATCTGCATAGAGCATATATGGCAGGTTTCTTAAGTCTTCATTTCCCATATCTAATACCAGGGTTTATTTATAACATAGCGATTCCCGCTTCAAGCCTAATTTGTTGACCTTCGACCTCTTTTTGGAATAGAATGCTTGGTAAAATAAGCCTGTTTTTATCCCACGCCGGTCCCAATCCCCAAATTTCCGGTGGACGGCACAGGCTTTTCCAGTAGGAAATGAACCGGATTAAGACAGCATTGATAAAGATTTGCAATATCTATGACACCGATAAATCAAAATACACGAGCAAAAGGGAAACAGTTTCGGCTGGTAAAGTTCTTTGCTTATGCAAGCTTTATTATCCTGATTTTGTTTAGCTTTCCATTCTCAGTGGTCATCTCCCAACAGGCCAAAGACATCTTGATGAGAAGTTATGAAAATTATGCCCTGTTGGTAGGCGAAAACCTCAATCACCAGGTCTTTCAGAATTTTTCCATTCCCGTGTCCAGGCGGTACGGGCACATCAGCCTCAGGGAAAAAGAGCAATACGAATTGTTGGATCGAGTCGTTAGGAATACAATCCACGGCTTTAACGTCGATATTGTCAACATCTATGCTATTCGCCAGGGAGTTATCGCCTACAGCACCGAATCCAGGGCCTTAGGCAAAAAAGTAAAAACGTCCCCGGGGTACGATAAGGCGGTTAACGGAGAGCACTCCTCCGGAGTCCTGGCCAAAGGTGATAATCTCTGGGGGCTTGGAATAGAAAGGATAGGAGGAGAGAAAAAACTCAGGACCTACATACCTTTCAGGGGAGTAAATCCCTTTACAGGTGAGAATGAAATCTTTGGCGTTTTCGAGTTGATTCAGGACATGACCCAGGAATACCGGTCCATCGTCAAACTCCAGTATTTCATCTTCGGGCTCTCCACTCTTATCATGGGCCTCATATTCGTGGCGCTCATCTTGATTGTCCGTAAGGCCGAAAGGATCATCGAAGAAAGGGCCAGGGAGCAGATGGAACTCGAGGCCCAGTTGAACCAGGCCGAACGCTTAGCTGCCTTAGGTCAGATGTGCGCCGGGGTTTCCCACGAGATCAGAAATCCATTGGGGATTATCCGGAGCACGGCGGAACTCATGGGTGGCATGGATGATGCCAATGATTCACAAAAGAAACTTTCCGGAGTCATTATCGAAGAATCGAGCAGGCTGAACAACATTGTCACGGAATTCTTAGATTTTGCCCGCCCTCTAAAGCCCAATCTCCAGGATTGTTATTTAGAAGAAGTATTGGATAAAAACCTGCAGTTCCTTGAACCCGAGCTTGACAAGAAAAAAATTGCCGTACATCATAACCTGGACGGTCGCTCTCTGAAACTCAGGGCCGACCCTCAACTCCTTTACAGAACCTTTCTCAACATCTTTGTCAATGCCGTTCAATCCATTGAAAACGGCGGCACTATCACAGTCAACGTGGAGGAGGCGAAAAACCACTATGTCGTTAGGATTGAAGATACCGGGTGCGGCATAAGCCAGGAAAACCTGAGCAAAATATTTGACCCTTTTTTCAGCACCAAAGAAACAGGGACCGGCCTCGGCGCCTCCATCGTCAGGAACATTATTGAAGCGCACGGTGGGTCCATACGCATAGAGAGCGAGGAAGGCACAGGCACAAAAGTCACGATCGAATTGCCAAGGGGCTAATAAATGGAAACCATCCTGATTGTAGATGACGAAAAGAACTATCTGGTTGTTCTTGAGGCCCTGTTAGGCCCGGAGGGATATGAAATCGTTACAACCGACAATGCCTCCGATGCCCTCCGTTCAGTGCGCGAGTCAGACCTGGATCTTGTCATCACCGATATGAAGATGCCCGGCATGAGCGGGATGGAACTCTTAGAAGAGTGTAAGAAAGTAAGACCAGAACTTCCGGTTATCATGATGACGGCTTACGGGACAATCGAAATGGCTGTCGAGGCCATGAAAAAGCAAGCATATGATTACATTACCAAGCCTTTTAATAATGATGAATTAAAGCTGATCATAAAAAAGGGACTTGAAAATTATCGTCTCACCAAAGAAAACCGCCGCCTCAGCGAGGCCCTTTCGGACCGCTACAAGTACGGTAATATAATCGGCAAGAGCAAGCCCATGCTCAAGATTTACGATTTGATCGGCAAAGTGGCACAATCCAGGGCATCTGTCTTTATTACAGGCCCTTCAGGTACCGGAAAAGAACTCATTGCCAAGGCCGTCCATTACAACAGCCCAAGGAAAGACCGGCCCTTCATTTCCATAAATTGCGGCGCTTTAACCGAAACCCTGCTTGAAAGCGAGCTTTTCGGCCATGAAAAGGGGGCCTTTACAGGGGCGGTGGCCATGAAAAAGGGGCGATTTGAAGTGGCTGACGGCGGAACGCTTTTTCTTGATGAGGTGGGTGACATGCCTGTGCTGCTGCAGGTCAAGCTCCTGAGGGTGCTCCAGGAGATGGAATTTGAAAGGGTAGGAGGAACCAGGACCATTAAGGTGGATGTCCGGGTATTGTCCGCCTCCAACAGAAACATAAAGGAGGATGTTGCCAACAATCTCTTCAGGGAAGACCTCTTTTACAGGCTCAATGTGATGGAACTTGAGGTTCCCCCCTTGCATGAACGGGTTGACGACATTCCATTGCTTGTCAAACATTTTATTGAGAAATACAGAGAGGACAAAGGGGAAAACAAGCTCGAACTGAGCCCGGAGGCCTGGAAGGCCCTTTACACCTATATGTGGCCGGGAAACGTGAGGGAACTGGAAAATGTCATAGAAAGGGCTGTAGTATTGCGTTCAGGTGAAGTTATAACTAAGGAGGATCTACCCGATTTTTTGTTAGAAGAGAAAGAAGAGGAAATAGACCTCAACAAAATAGTGCCCGTGAATTTAACCCTCCCTGAGGCATTTGAACAACTTGAAGAAAAACTGATTAAAAGGGCGCTTAGATATTCGGACCAGGTGCAGTCCAGGGCTGCGGAGATGCTTGGCATCAGCAGACATGTAATGCACTATAAGATGAAAAAATACGGCATGTTAAAATAGCTGTTGAAAATTTTTAACAGCAAATTTAGTTTTAATGTCAAATAGTTAAGGAATACATCGCTATTAAGATGGATATTTTGTTAAAAAATTTTAACAACCCCTGGATTGATAATTGAGGAAGGGAAAGCCATATTCAACCAAAAAATATTGAATTTTCAATAGGATACCGCTTAATTTTCGATAATCCCAAAAATTGGCAAGCGTTTTGCATGTAAATACAACAAACAACATTTACTCTTTCCTCCTAAAAAAGCCAGCCTCTCCCTGATCAAGAGAGGCTGGTTTTTTTTGCACTCAATAACCCAGACGCCTGAGGGCCTTGGAATTTTTGGTCCAGTTCTTCTCTACCCGCACCTTTAAGTCAAGATATACCCTCACATTGAACATTTTCTCCAATGACCATCCGGCCCCTCTGTCCGATGAGGATCCCTTTCTGGGATTCGGTCTCCACGTGAATCCGGGCCGCAATAGAGAGGAGATCCCTGTCCGGTATCTCCTCCATTCTGTCCACTGTAACCGCCGACGAATACGGCAACTCCTGTCTCATATGAAAATAGATCTTTTCCCTGATAATCTCTGAAACCAGGAATGCCTCTGTCCGGTCCGTGGTCATGTCCTCCGGGAAAAACCGGGGGCCGGGCTTTAACCTCGATTTCAGCTCCTCAAGAAGGGCGTCCACCCCGTCACCTTTAAGTGCCGAAACAGGGATAATCACTTCAAATGGATGTGTTTGTCTCAACTTATCGATAACAGGTAAGATTTGTTCCTTTGGAAACATATCAATTTTGTTTATCACTAAGATACAGGATTTTTTGAGCTTTTTGAGATTGCCCACCACGGATGGAATCTCGGGATCATCGGGACGTTGCATTTCTATGACGAGCAATACCAAATCCACTTCTTGAGGGGTCGCCAGCGCGGATTCAACCATGCTTTCGTGAAGGGCGGACCTGGTCTTGTGGATGCCCGGCGTATCCACAAAAACCATTTGAAACCCATCCCCATGATAAATCCCGGTGATACGGTTCCGGGTTGTCTGGGGCCTGGAAGATACAATGGCCAGTTTCGTTCCCAGGATGCGGTTCAAAAGTGTGGACTTGCCCACGTTGGGGGGACCTATGATGGCTATGAAACCCGATAAGAAACTCATATGTTTTCGATCCTTACACATCCGGGAGCAATGGAATCATCCGATTCGACCCCGACAACCCTTGCGCCGGTCCTCTGCTCAATCCACTTTATGCCCTGATTTTTATATCCCCTGACCAGGTTGACCTCCTTTTTTGGGGCATGAATCCTGATCTGTGACACCTGTCCCTGCCCTGGCAAACAGGATGCTATTTTTTTCAGATGTATACCCGAACGCACTAAGAATCCGAAAGCAGTATGCCAAGGTCCTGCCACAATCTGGCCCTCTTCCAGAAGGGTAGGGGAACTCATGAGCCCGATTCGAATAACCGGAATACCTTCTGACTCCAATCGTATGCAGCCCTCCATGCATATTTCTACGGCCTCTTCGAGGCTCAAGGGCGAATATCTCCCTTCGCTGTACCAGCGGACAAGTTCTGTCCCCCGAATAACTAAAGCAGGGTAAAGCCGGACCATATCCGGATGCAAACGTATGACCTTTGTGATGGTTGAGCGAAAGCAGTCATTGGAATCCCCGGGCAGGCCGGGCATGAGCTGGATCCCTACCCTGAACCCGCACTCTCTTAGTGCCTGAACGCCTTTTACCGTATCCCCGGCAGTATGGCCCCGGTTAGAGAGGGAGAGCACGCGGTCGTCCATGGATTGTGCACCCAGCTCCACGGTGAAGACTCCGTAAGCTTTCATAAGGTCCAGGCGCTCCTTATCAAGTGCATCCGGCCGCGTAGAGACCCGAATAGATTGAAACAATCCCCGTTTTATATAGGGCGCCACCGCCCCCAGAAGCGCTTTCATCCGTTCCTTTGAAAGCCGTGTAAAAGTGCCGCCGAAAAAGGCAACCTCCGGCCTTCTCCGTGGATCGAAGTCTCTTGAGCGGACAGCCGTATCAAGGATTTTTTCCACGTGTCTTCCGTTGACCGGGAACTTATGTTGTGAGGTTATTCTTTCCTGCTCGCAAAAGACGCACCGGTGTGGACATCCCATGTTGGGGATAAAGACAGGTACAATCAGGGGCTTCATTTTTCCTTCAGACAAACAAAAGCCTCCTTGGCCGCCTCTTGTTCGGCCTCCTTTTTGCTCTTTCCCTTTCCTTCGGCTAATGTCTCCCCATTCAGGGTCAGCGCCACTTTAAAGGTTTTATCATGGGCGGGACCGTTTTCTTCCACCAGTTGATATTTCGGCAGGGTCTTGTAAGTCCTCTGCGTGTATTCCTGGAAAATGCTCTTATAATCATAGGTCATCTCGGGGGTGCCGACCTTTCCGAGTAACGGCGTAAACAACTTGCCAATCACCTCCAGGGCTGTGTCAAACCCTGCATCGAGATACAGGGCGCCGATCAGGGCTTCCATTGTATTTGCAAGTATGGAAGGCTTTTCCCTTCCGCGGCTGTATTCCTCTCCCTTGCCCAGGAGCAGATACTCGCCCAATCCCAGCATCAGTGCTATCTGGTACAGACCGGCCTCATCCACCACCATGGCCCTGAATTTTGAAAGGTCGCCTTCTTCAGCATCCTCAAAGCGATTCATAAGGAGGTGGCTGATGGCCAGGTCAAGCACGGCATCCCCTAAGAATTCGAGACGCTCGTTATCTTTCAAATTTGAATCATCCTGTTCATTTACATAAGAGGCGTGTCGAAATGCCTGCGAGAGCAATTCGGGATAGGTAAAGGTATGGCCCAGTTTGTTGCTTAATTCCTCAAGCCTTGTCTTTTGTGTAGTCAAATCCACCATTCAAATATTTCACTCCGCGAAAATAAGTAAGTAGTCCCCCTGGATTGAAAAAGCAAAATAGCCTCCATCCAGGGGCATTTATCTTATAAAACCTGCCATCCTTTTTCAAGTCAAGAAATCCTTACAAAAAGGTGGCCTTCCAATAATTTACTTGACTTACTAAGCTTAACTTACTATAAAAATAGGTTTTTTTGCAGGAAAATTATCATGAGCAAGACAATCATCTTAAAAAAAGAGGACGTCTTTGACAGCATCGAAACGATAGCTGGTCAGATAGTAAAAAATAATAGTCCCATGGAAGATATAGTTCTTGTGGGTATCCGGACCGGCGGCGCATTTTTGGCCTCCCGCCTTCAGAAGGCTATCGGCAGGCTGAGTTCACCTGCGCCACTTATAGGTATTCTTGACATTACCCTGTATCGCGATGATTGGACAAGAATCGGCCCGGCTCCGGTCGTTGGAAAAACTGAATTGCCATTCTCCGTGGATAACAAGACGGTTGTCCTGGTTGATGATGTCCTCTTCACGGGAAGAACCGTCAGGGCGGCAATGGATGCACTTATGGATTACGGCCGCCCAAAAAAGATAGAGCTGGCTATCCTTGTAGACAGGGGAGAGGGTTGCAGGGAATTGCCCATCATGGCCAATTATGTAGGGGGTGTGTGGGATACTGCCCCGGACGAGACCATTAACGTCTACCTCAAGGAGGAGGGCTTTGATGATCATGCGGCCATTGAAGGAAAAAGAGCGGCCTGATCATGCGCCCCCAAAAAAAATCAAAAAAGAAAAAATCATCTCCACCATCTCTCCCGGCCCCGGAAGAAGCCCTTTTAACGTCCCTGCTTCAAGATTTCGAAGATTCTGATCCTGCCCGGATTGTGGAAAAACTTCCTGACTCACGCCTTGCCCGAGTCCTTGTAGAGCGCCTGCCCTTGAACGACGGATCCACCATTCATTTGCTTACCGCCATACATGAGCGTTTTCAAGACAAACAGGTGCACAAGGCCATCAAACGGGTATTGTTCAGGCTTGAAAAAATAGGAGTTACGGTCGAGGGGTTTAGTTCGGGAAAGGATAGAGCCCCTGCCGTTTTTATGCCGGCTGAAAGGGAAAAACCCGTCGCCCAACTCGGGCCGATTGACTCAAACGGGTTCCGTGCTGTTTTGATTGAATTGCACAGGGCCATGAAGGGCGTTGATTTGGGAGTGGGTCTTATCTCGGATGAGCATGGTATCCAGCAGTTTCTCTTCGCCAACTTCAGTAAGAAACGCACAAAGCAAATTAAGGAAGACCTGTCCCGGGATGTCGGCCCCTTAGTGGAGGCCTCTTTATCCCATGCCGCCACTGTACTTGAAAAGGCATACAGTCGCCACACGGAGATTCATTCGAACACTCCCGCCGAATACCTTGAACTAAGACCGTGGTTACTGGAAAACGTTTCTCTCCTTGACCGGGCTATAATATATGATTCAGTGCCCGAGGGTTCGGTCCCTGAGGGGACTGTAACCGGTTCTCAACTTGAAAAGTTATTCCAACACAGCTTATTTGAATCCTGGGTCGATGACTTTGAAAGCCTTAAGCCGTTCATGGAAGATATCCTGAAACTGGACGACAGTCCCATACTTCTCAATGATGCCCAAAAAGCAGACCGGGCCGGGGAAATTAAGAAAAAGGGCATTGAAGAACTCTTTCCCGCCCCTAAACGGGCCTTGCTAAAAAACAGGTTAGAGGAAATGGCCTACCTGTTCTTTAAACTTGGAGACGAAGAATCTGCTCGCCTTGCCTTAGCCACTGCCTTAACCGCGGAACAGGAGGACACAATCCTTAAGCCCAACCCGCTGATTGAGTTCCTTTTTGATCGCAGCCTCAATTTCTATATGAACTCGGCAAAAAAGGCTGCCGAAGAATCAGACACTAAGGATGACGCCTCATCAGGTATCATCCTTCCATGAAACCTGAAGGAATGATTTCGAGAAGTTGTAGACCCTTTACATACTAGGAGGTTGTCATGCCAAATAGCATTAGCGTAAAGACCGGTTCAAGGATTGAGATGGTGGATATCACCTCTTCCGTGCAAAAGGAGGTCTCAACGGCAGGCATTGCCGACGGGATTTGTGTGGTTTATGTGCCACATACCACGGCAGGCGTGACTATCAATGAGGGGGCTGACCCGGCTGTTTGTACGGATATCCTTCGAAAACTAAATGAACTGGTGCCCCCAAACGACGGGTATCGCCACATGGAAGGAAATGCAGACAGCCATATCAAGACATCATTGATAGGGAGTTCGGTCATGGTGATCGTTGAAAATGGCCGTCTGGTCCTCGGGACCTGGCAAAAGATCTTTTTCTGTGAATTCGACGGACCGAGATCGCGAAAGGTGTATGTCAGGGTAGGCTAAACGAGAATCACCGATCCCGGGTCCAACCCGGTTTCCCCAAGCCACTCCCGGACGGCCTGATAAAGAAGGCCATAATAATCTTCCGACCCTCCGAGGCCCCGCCTGCCGAAAAAGTAATTGATCTCAAGAAAAAAAGGGGCGGGATCATCCTTTGACATGGGAAACACGAAATCAATTGCTGCCAGATTAATTCCGGTTTTCCCTGAAAGGGACAGGACCTGCTTCCTTCCCTTTTCCTGAAGGTCAGGCCTCCAGTGATGATCAATCATCGCGTCCCGGCTGATGGTTGTGATGACCTGTCCCGGTCTATTGGGACGCTTCCAGTAGGTAATCACCTGCCTCCCGATAATCACCGCCCTGAGTACATTTCCTTCAGACGGAATCAATTCCTGACTAACAAAACCGGGCAGGCCCGAACTTTCCCTGAGGGCGAGGTAATCAAATGCCTTTGCCAGTGAGGGCATATCTTTTACAAAAAATACCCCGTCCGCCTCGTGGCTTTTGTCGTCCTTTATGAAAAAAGGCAGGTCATGGGGAAAGTCGTTTGAAGCCGGGTACGCTTTTTTGAATTCATCGACCGTCCGCCAGCGCAAAGTATCGGGATGCAAAAATCCGAAATCTTTGAACTGGCGGCTCTGCCCCATTTTTCCCGGATACTTGAAACGCATTTCATAGGAAGGGAATACGGACGCACCGGAAACCGAACAGGCATTGTAAATCTCCTGCGGGCACGTCTGTGGCAGGATAATGGCCTTTGCATTCCGAATCAGGTGGAGGTCGGCTGAATCAAGACGCCTGTCCCCGAGGATAACCTGAACGTCCGTATCAAAACATGGATGAAAAGAAAGAATCATATGATATCACCTTTCCTCAGATCTCTATAGCCGTCATGCTAAAGACATTCGAAGCGGAATACGAAATAAATCACAAATAGCAAATCACAAATCACAAACAAATTCCAATGACCAAAATTCGAAAATACAAACAATGATTTGTCATGGAAGGTTTTGGTCATTGAATATTGGAATTTGAGATTTATTTGTAATTTGGTGCTTGTGATTTGGGATTTAAACCCCCAAATTATCATATCTCAGTTGTGAATTAGCTTAGCCTGAAGAATATGCCCTGCCCCTCTCGGTTCCGCAGGAGATGGGATTTTTTTGCGAGGAACCCGTTCAAATGCCAACCATTAAGATCTCCACAATAATTGAGTGCATGTTTGACTTTGAGCCCTAAAGTGACTAATATATATTATCTTATTTCGGAGGATTAAGACAATGCCAATCTTTGAATTCAGGTGCATGGACTGCGGCGATGTGTTTGAAAAACTGTTCATGAGTTCAGATGAAAAATGGGAGATGGTCTGTCCCCAGTGCAAATCCCAGTCCCTTGAGCGGGTGGTAAGCAGGACAAATTATGCCATTGGTGACGGCCCCGGAGGGAACCAGCCCAAGATGACCACCAAACAGTGCGGTTCCTCAAACCAGTGCACAACCCTTGAACTGCCCGGATATTCAAGATGATGCGTTTTTTAACTACCGTGGTTCAACTGCCCATTTTTTGTGCGAACCCATTTAATAACCGTGGCCACTCCAGGTATTGCCCCTGGCCCCCGACTCTTAGAGCCTACGACTCGGAGAGAAAATCGTTACCACAGAATGCAGACCCTCATGAGTGTTGGAGTGCCTTTGTGGCTGGATAGTTACAATGAATGAAATAAAAAATAACACCCATCTCCAACATGAACTCGATGATGATGACAAGATTTACATCTCCGAAATTTTTCATGAAGATATCGTGCCGAGACTCATGATAATGCACGCAAGAATCGGGAACATCAACTGTGAATTCGCGGGAGAGCAATATAAAAACTGGGTCATCGA
Source organism: Deltaproteobacteria bacterium (assembly GCA_019313765.1). GTDB lineage: Bacteria > Desulfobacterota > DSM-4660 > Desulfatiglandales > Desulfatiglandaceae > JAIOSR01. Next base: position 11,467 of record JAFDAP010000082.1, read on the forward strand.
GTTCAGATCGACTCGATCAGGTTTCGATATTGTTGACTTTGAGTATGATGAAAACTCAAGAAGTTTTGATCTGGCTCCCCGGCAATTAGTTGACATATAGGA
>JAFDAP010000083.1 GCA_019313765.1 Deltaproteobacteria bacterium
CCTGCCGAGGTTGGTGGATGAAAATACTTTCTCTAAAGGGCCAAGAATGTCTTTTAAAATAAACATATCGAGTTACTCCTTTCCATTAGGATATCAAAAAGTGTTGTACATATCCTATCATGAAAAAGGATGGGAATCAAGTTAAAAGTCACATAAGTTATTGAAATCTTTGGCATATAATATGCAAAAACTTTTCAATTTCCATGCCAAGTTTTCGTGTTTTGTGAACAATAATTACGCGGAATTGGCCGGACAAATTTGAAACGCTTCAAAAACGGTGAAACTTCAGTTGTTAAGGACAAATATATGAATAGTATTATGTTTACTCAGGTACTTTTTTTCAGACAGGATATCTGGAAGAACTCTTCTTGACCCTATGCCGGGAATCGAGAGATCAATTGACGAAGATTCTTTATAGCTTGCGCCTCATCAATGGATACTGTTATAAATGCTTCCAGCCTGTTACCTCCAAAATTACCTTTGAATAGAGATATGCCTATGGTCGAATTCAAACGCTCGGTTTGCCCGCACGATTGTCCCGACACCTGCGGTCTCCTTGTAGGCGTGGAGGACGGCCGTGTTCTTTCGGTCCAAGGAGATCCTGAACATCCTTTCACCCGTGGCGCAATCTGCGTGAAGGTCAATCATTATCCTGAGCGTGTTTACTCACCTCTTCGGGTCCTGCATCCGTTGAAACGGATGGGACCTAAGGGCGCAGGGAAGTTCGAGCGCATCTCCTGGGACCAGGCCCTGGACGAGATTGTCCACCAGTACAAACAGATCATCTCGGATTCCGGGGGCGAGGCCATACTGCCCTATTCCTATGCAGGGACCATGGGTGTTGTGCAGTTCCACGCAGGTCACCCTTTTTTCCACAGACTGGGGGCTTCCAAGCTGTTGAGGACCATCTGCAGTGCTACTGCGGAAGCGGGTTTCGCTGCAAGCATGGGAAAGATTCCCACGACGGATATCGAAAGCACGGTAGATTCGGACCTGATTATCATCTGGGGCAGCAATACCTTATCCACCAATATGCACGCATGGCCCTTTTTCTTGGAGGCCCGCCGGCGCGGCGCCTCCATCGTGGTCATAGATCCCTATGGAAACCGCACCGCCGGCGAGGCGGACCGGCACTTGCAGCTTAAACCCGGTACAGATTCGGCTCTGGCCCTGGGCATGATGTACGTCATCATCAAAGAAGGCATGATCGATGAGGAATTCATAGCCAGACACACGATCGGTTTCGAGCAACTGGCCGGGAGGGTGGAAGCACACCCCCCGCCCCTCGTTGAGAAAATCACGGGCGTTCCCGCGGCTGAAATAGAGCGTTTGGCACGGGAATACGGGCAGGCACATGCCCCGTACATACGGACCGGCTGGGGTCCGGCCCGCCAGCTCAAAGGCGGCATGGCTATGAGAACCATTGCTCTGCTGCCCGGCCTGGTTGGAGCCACTCACAAGAAGGGAGGCGGCATCACTAGATCCACCTCTCCGGCTTATGAATTCAAGATGAGCGCGGTTCTGCGTGAGGATCTGGCTCCGTCGGGAGTGCGGAGCATCAATATGGTGCAGTTGGGTCAGGCCCTGACCGCATTGGATGACCCGCCGATAAAGGCCCTCCATGTGTACCATAGCAACCCGGCAGTGGTGGCGCCGGACTCAGCTCGGGTTCTGGTAGGTCTTGAGCGTAAGGATTTGTTCATTGTGGTACACGAACACTTGATGACCGAGACGGCTCAGTATGCCGATTTTGTTCTGCCTGCGGCCACATCTCTGGAATCCACTGATCTGTATAGAAGCTACGGGCATTACTATCTCCAGATGGCAAGTCCTGTCATTGAGCCTATGGGTGAAGCTCGCTCAACCCTGGCGATCTTCCAGGATCTGGCTAGCCGGTTCGCCTTCGCTGAGGATTGTTTTTCCGAAACAGAGGAGGAGATCATTCGAAAGCTCCTTGCATCAGGTTCACCTTATCTGGATGGCATCACGTTGGATGACTTGCAGGAGGGCAGGCCGATTCGTCTCAACGTGCAGGAGAATATATTTTCGAAAGGGTTTGGCACGCCTTCCGGCAAGATTGAGTTCTACTCCCAGAGCATGACCGACCAGGGGCTGGACCCGCTACCTAATGGAGAACCAAGCGCAGACGAGGAGGGACAGGGCCGGTTTCATCTGCAACTGATCACCCCGCCCCGGCGGCAGTTCCTCAACTCAAGTTTTAACGAAATCGAATATCTTCGCAATCAGGCTGGGGAGCCCACAATTATGATCAACCCTAAAGATGCAGCCACGCGGGGCGTAGAGGAAAAAATGAGGGTGCGGGTTTTCAACGACCGCGGCGAGTGCCACCTTTTTGCTCACTTGACAGAGCGCACGGCGCCAGGCCTGACAGTAATCGAAGGCCTTTACTGGCCCCGTTTCATGCCGAAGAACCGGGGGGTCAACCAGTTGACCAGCCAGCGCCTTACCGACATGGGACAGAGTTGCGCCTTCCACTGTAACCTGGTCGAAGTAGAGCCCGACACATCCCTGACGCCATCCGTATGAAATCTTCTGGCTCTATGCTTTTATAACGATAGAAGATTGAGTGGACAGGCACTTTATGATCAGGGTATCGTGCACGCCTTCAGGGAAATCCGGATCTTTATCTGGAAGCCTGTAACTCCGGGTTTTCTCCTCCCTCCAAATCGTGGATTAACTGGAAGTAAGTCATATGAAGCAGGGTTTCGTCCAACCTTTCCTTTCTAATTTCTTCAAGTATTCGGGCCACCTGCGTATCTCCCTTGATGATGTCCACAAAAGCGGATCGATGAAGTGTGATAACTTCCAGGGCAGTTCGGGCCATCACCGTAGCAGTGCAAGGTTTGTTTGACAGGGCGGAGTATTCTCCGAAGATGTCTCCTGCCTTGAGTATTGCCATTGGCTTTTTAAAGTTGCCCATCTCCTCGGTGAAGACCACGGCCTCTCCCTTTTTGATGACATATAGCGTCCCTTCAGGGTTCTCCTCCCCCTCACGCAGGACACTCCCTTTGGGGGAGTATGATTCTGTCTTAAACTGCTTCATGATCATTTTTCGCTTATCCTTGTCCAAATGGGAAAAGAGCGGTGAGAGACTTAGTACGGTGTCCAAAGAGCGATTCCAGAAGGCCTGAAAGAGTACCTGGGTGACCTGAGGGTGTCGGTCGTTCAACTCCCTGATAGCCTTCCCTTCCCAGGAGAGAAGCTGACATGAGGTCTCTGCGGTGATGGTTGCGCTCCTTCTCCGGTCAGACATAAAGGCAATCTCACCTAAGAAGTCTCCCTCATCCAGAGTTCCCAAGAGGGTTTCTTTCTTTCCCCTGGCCTTTTTTGCTACCCGCACCCGCCCCTCCACAATAAGATAGATGTCGTCTCCCTTTGATGCTTCCTTGATAATTGTCTTGTCCTTTATAACATTATGGTATCTGGATGACTTTAGAAGTTGGAGAAATTCAATCTCACCTAATTCAGAAAACAAAGGGATGTGATGGAAGCCTTTGTACTTCTTATAGATTTCCAGGACAGGAATTTCGATGTTCTTTTGGCCTGCCATTCGGGAAAGCTGGTGCATAATCTCCACATTGTTAACGTGAATAGAGAGTAACTCGTCGGCAACCATGACCGCCATGCTGTATTGTCCGGACTTAACAAAACTGCGAAAGGCCATCCAGAGATATGAGGAGGCCTCATCTCTTTTGCCCGCTTTATTCAAAAGATAGCCCACCCGGCTCGACGCCATGGGGTCATCGGGAGATTTCTTAAGCACTTCCATCTTTTTCTCAAGATCCTTCTGTTCTTTTTTGGAAATGGTATTTTTTTGCTTCATCGGTCTCTCCTTAAAAGATTATCGGATTTTACTCATCCGCAGCCTATTGTGGCCCCCTGGTTCGGAATCGGAATGCCCCCAGTTTGATCATCGCGGGGATTAGCAAAAGGTCTGTCGCCATGGCTGCCGCAAGTGCAATGGGAAGCAGTGTCCCCATAATTTTGACTGAAAAGTAATCGGAGATAGCGAAGGGTGCAAAACCGGCCACGAGTATGACAGAGGTGATCATGATGGCCCTTCCTGAAAAGTGAAATGTCCTGTCGAGCGCAATGTCAATATCTCTGGTCCTTTCGCGTTCGAAACGATACCTGAACAGAAAGTGGATGGTGTCGTCCACTGAGATACCAATCGCTATTGTCGCTACCAAAAGCGTGTCCGAATCCACCAAATCCCAAAACCAGCCGACATATCCGCCGAGGACGAGAAGCGGTATTATATTGGGGAGCATCGCCCATAGTCCTCCGGTAAAGGACCTGAGCGCAATGATCATCATCATTAATATAGTTAGAAAGGCGAAGATCAATCCCTTTTTTTGCCCTTCTATGAATCCTTCGACCCATTCACCGAAAAGGGCCAGAATGCCCGTAACCTCAATCTGAACCTTATCCCCCAAAATGGCCTGACCCGCGGCCAAGGCCTTTTGGCTGGCCCTGTGGGCTGCGAAAAAGCCACTATCATTGAGGTGCAGCCTCAGTCGCATGGTCTTGTTGTCATTATCAATCATGCTCTTAAGGTCTTCACTGCCGGCCATTCTAAACATAAAGAGGTAATTTGAAATGTCCCCTTCAGTCATGGGCCGAACGCCCCCTTCTGTCTTTCCGGGATTGAATAGGCGATGAATATGAGTGATAAGGTCAACAACGGAAATAGCCTTATCAACCTCGGGAATGTTAAGGAGGGCATTTTGATAGGAGGAGACTCGTGAAAAAAGCTCGGGGTCAATAAGCCCGTTAGGTTCAGGGGCTTCGACAAAAATGTCGACATAACTGGTCCCGTCGAAATGCTCGGAAAAGTATCGGGAGTCAACCCTGATCGGGTTATCCTTCGCCAAACGCTTGGTAATATCCGTTTCGAACTCAATGCGCGTGACGCCTACAACAGTTAATACCAACAGCGCAGCGAAGGTGGTGACGATGACCCAGGGCCTTTTTCTGGTCAGGTGAACTACAAAATCGATGGCCTCGTAGAGCAGAAGCTGGACCTTAGAAGCAGCCCCCACCCGCAAAGGCTTGGGGGCTTTCATCAATGAAAAAATGATGGGAGTCAGCGTCATAGCGATAATGAGAGCAAGCCCCACGCCGACCCCAAGGACGACTCCCATCTGGCGAGTTACCGGAGCCGGCACTAAGGCCAGGGATATAAATCCGAAGAAGGTCGTAATCGAGGTAAAAAAGCATGCGGCCCCGACCTCGGAGCAGGACTTTTCAATGGCCTGCTCTTTTCGTTCGCCTTTGGATATTTCCATATGGTAGGAGCCGCACAGGTGGATCACGTCGGAAAAGGCGATGATCATGATTATGCCGGGCGTCATGGCTGTAAGAATGTTGATCTGTCCAAACAGGAGGATCGCAAAGGCCATGGTCCATGTAACGCCGATGAAAGTAACGATGAGGGTGATAAAGACCGGCCAGAACCTCTGAAACAGGATGTAAACGGTTACGAACAGCACGAGGCAGACTATCGGGAACAGACGCCCGACATTGAATTGGGTCTGCTTTAACATCTCGACGAGGATCGGGATTTGACCGGCCTGGTGTAGGTTAGCGCGATCGAACCCACTATCCTCGAAGATATTAAGTATTTCATCGACAAGCGGAGGAAGATCCTGATCTGAGCGTTTTTCAGAGAACGCGAGCTCGATCACAACCATCGAATGTCTACCGTCTTTTGAGATCAACAATCCACTGATGAGGGGGTCTGAGCGAAGTTTATCAAGGATCTTCCCGGATCGCATCGGATATTTCATGGCTAAATCCACGTAATGATCCGCTTTGGGAAACCCATCTATTACCCGGACCTCCTGTAAATCGAGAATGCTTTTTACAGTCTTAACCCTGGGAAGGGCCTTAATTTTACCTGCGACAATCTTCAGTTTTTCGATACTCGGCTTTGAAAACAGGTTCTCTTCTTCGAAAGCAATAATTATAAATGCATCACTGCCGAATTCCTTTACCCGTTCCAGGTATCGATGAAATCTTGGACTCTCTCCGAGAAAAAGGTCGGAAATAGATCCGGAGAGTCTTACATTTGATAGAACCACTCCGGATATGATAGTGATCAGTAATAACAGTCCCAGAACAAGAAAACGGTACCTCACGACAAATCTAATATAATTTTCCACGTTCTCTTTCTCCTTTATTCGCCTTCCTGTGAGCCGAGAAAAAACGGTTCCGGCTCTTTATTTTAAACAGGCCTCGAAAGAGGGCATGATCAATTCCGGTGATTGACTTGAAATCCCCTTTCGGAAAGATTGCTTTGTCAACAAGATTTGGCTCCTAAAAGAACAGCGGTTTCCATTAGGAAACGGTATGCATATTTTGAGGTGTTTTTCCACTTAAAGCCATCCCCTAATAGGGCTTTGATGGTTAAGGAGAAATATCAAAGATTGGTAGATCAATACCGGAAAAAGTGAAATAGGTCAATCAAGATCAATGCTGTGGTATTCCAGGGTATAGGGGCTCTCTTCTCAACATATTCCGAAAACAGGGATGAGTTTGACTACCTTGAAAAATTTAGATCCAAAGGGCAGGGAAAACTTGATCGATAACAAGACCCCGATTGCTTTGTCATGTTTGGATACCTTGCCGATATCAACAAATCAAGCTGTTATGGAGCAAAATGAATGTAATCTTTAATGAGTTGAGGGGACAGGCACTTTATGATCAGGGCATCGTGCACGCCCTCAGAAAACCGGCATATAACCACCCTGCCTGGTCTATTAATTAATTATTTGCCTGGTCCCCTTTTTCTACCCTTTTTCTCCACTGGCCTGATCGTCTCAGCAATTATCTTTACCGAATCTTCACCCCTTTCCGCATATCCCAGAACAACAATGGGATTATCATCTTTCAACAAGTCACGGGCCGCTTCATAAACATCAGGAAAGACCA
>JAFDAP010000084.1 GCA_019313765.1 Deltaproteobacteria bacterium
CCCGCGTTTCGGGGAAAGTATCGAAGATTATGTTCTCGCGCCGTTTTACAGCGACGAAAAGGAAATTATGGAAAGAGTAATCCGCATGGCGGTTCAGGCATGCGAATTGGTTGTTTCAGAGGGGGTTGAACCGGCAATGAGTCAAATCAATTGCCAAAATTTAGCAAATAAGGAGGTAAGAAACTGATGCAGGGATTAACCGTTTACGCTCCCTTTTTAGGGATTTTGAGTCTGGTCATTGCCTGGCTGATCTACGGCTATGTCAAAAAGCAGCCCAATGGCACGGATCTGATGAAGGAACTGGAGGAGATGATCCATGAAGGGGCCATGGCCTTTTTAAAAAAGGAGTATTCTATCTTAGTCATTTTTATTGCGGCAGTGTTTCTCCTATTAGGATTAGTGCTCGGTGAGTGGAAGACATCCATTGCCTTTGTAACGGGCGCTTTCCTCTCCATGCTGGCAGGCTTTTCAGGCATGACCGCCGCAACCAGGGGTAACTCCCGGACGGCCCAGGCCGCGACCGAATCGGGTCAGGCCAGGGCCTTGAACGTGTCCTATTTTTCAGGTTCCGTCATGGGCTTAGCCGTGGCCGGCTTAGGACTCGTAGGTCTTGGTTTCTGGTTCTGGTATCACGGCGGAGACCCGGCGACCGCAAAGTATATAAACGGCTTTGCCATGGGCGCAAGCTCCATTGCACTGTTTGCCCGTGTGGCTGGTGGCATCTATACCAAGGCCGCTGACGTTGGGGCCGACTTAGTGGGTAAAGTGGAAGCAGGCATCCCGGAGGACGACCCGCGAAATCCCGGGGTTATTGCCGACAACGTGGGTGACAACGTGGGCGACATTGCAGGGATGGGCGCGGACATCTTCGAATCCTTTGTTGGCTCGGTAATCGCCACTATTGCCATCGCGGCGACCCTGACCATTACGCCTGAATTTCTTGCAAAATTTCCTGTACTCAAAGATCTGGATCCCACAGTCATTAAGCTGAAATACATGTCCATGCCGATCTTGATTGTCATGGCAGGCATGCTCAGCTCGTTCGTAGGGGTGTTCTCCATCAAGGTATTTCAGGGCGGAGACCCGGCAGGGGCCTTGAGATACACCACGTTCGTTGCCGCGACAATTTTTGTTGCCCTTACCGCTGTCATTACCAATTATCTCGGCATGCCCTGGGGCGCTTTCTGGGCCGTGGTTTCCGGTCTCCTCTGCGGGATAGCCATCGGTCTTCTCGCGGAATATTATACTTCAGGGCCTCCTGTCCGGCGTATCGCAGAACAGACCAAGACCGGGCCTGCAACCGTGATCATTGCCGGCCTGGCCGTTGGCATGCAGTCCACGTATCTCCCCATCATGGGTATCTGCGTGGCCACGTTCGTCGGTTTTCAGACTGCCGGGATTTACGGCATCGGTCTTTCCGCCGTGGGTATGCTGGCTACTGTGGGCGCGACCATGACCGTGGATGCCTACGGTCCCATTGCAGACAATGCAGGCGGTATCTCGGAAATGGCGGGTTTGGGTCCTGAGACCAGGAAGATCACGGACAGCCTCGATGCCCTTGGCAACACCACTGCCGCCATTGGTAAAGGGTTTGCCATCGGCTCCGCGGTCCTGACCGCATTGGCACTGTTCGTGGCCTTTTCCCAGGCCGCGGGTTTGAAAATCATTGATATCAGGAACCCGATGGTGGTGATCGGCTGCTTTATCGGCGGTATGGTTCCTATGCTCTGCGCGGCCCTCACAATGACGTCTGTGGGTAAGGCCGCATTTGCTATCGTAGAGGAGATCCGGAGACAGTTTCGTGAGATCCCGGGCCTCCTTGAAGGAAAAGAGGGAGCCAAGCCGGATCCTAAGACCTGTGTGTCCATTGCAACCAACTCCGCCCTGAAGGAAATGGTGGCCCCGGGCCTCATCGCAGTGCTTACCCCTGTGGCCGTGGGTTTTCTCTTAGGCAAAGAGACCTTAGGCGGCATGCTTTTGGGCGCCACGATTATGGGCGCATTTTTAGCCCTATTCATGGCCAATGGCGGCGGTGCATGGGATAATGCGAAAAAATGGATCGAGGAAGGCAACTTAGGCGGAAAAGGCTCCGACAACCATAAGGCCGCTGTAGTAGGCGACACCGTTGGTGATCCGTTTAAGGACACCTCGGGTCCTGCCATGAACATCCTTATCAAGTTGATGTCCGTGGTTTCGCTGGTTATTGCGCCTATTCTGCCAGCTATAGGCCTGTTTTTGATGTAGAAAGCTAATACAAAAACTGTTATAATGAGGGATAGCGGGGCGAAGGGACAGATTATTCATGCTTCCCTTCTTCCCGTTCCCTCGGTTTTTCTGTGTTCCTTTTTGATGGTCTCGTAAAAAGTCAGAATGTCCGAAACTGTCATTTCGACCAAAGGGAGAAATTTTATTTATTCAAATAGTGACAAACTCGTAAAAAGTCGTACTTAATGAATCTGTCATTTCGACCGCAGGGAGAAATCTTATATTTTCAATTGGTTACGCGTTAAAGATTTCTCGCGGAGTTTATTTCCGCCCCGGGGGCGGGAGCTCGAAATGACAAGTGGGAGAGACTTTTTACGAAACCATCAACTTTTACAAGGCCATCATGATTGGGGGTTTAAATGTTTAATATAGGTGATTTGGCTGTTTATCCTGCTCACGGCGTTGGCGTGATTGAAAAAATTGAGGCACAAGAGATCTCAGGCTGCCAGCAGGACTTTTATGTCATGCGCATTCTCGATAACAACATGATCATCATGATCCCGACTAATAATGTCAACAATGTAGGATTGCGGGATCTTATTGGTCAAACGGAAGTTTCAAGGCTCTATTCTATTCTTAAGAAGAGAGATGTCACCATTGACAACCAGACATGGAATCGCCGTTACAGGGAATACATGGACAAAATCAAGACAGGCTCCGCCTTTGAGGTGGCCGAGGTCTACAGGGATCTTTTAATATTAAAGATTGACAAAGACCTCTCCTTTGGCGAAAGGAAAATGTTAGATACGGCCAGGAATCTCCTGGTCAAAGAAATATCTCTTGCCGAAAAAATTGGTGAAGACCAGGTAGAAAAGGATCTGGATAAGATCTTTTCATAAAATCGCTTCGCGATTTTATACAACGCGGCTACGCCGCTCAAAAAGGCAGATTTCACTTCAGGCAAGTTCTCATACTAAAGTGGAGCACGAATCAGATAAAAGTTTTTTCTATGAAATTTATGAAGACAGTGAAGATATTCGCTTAGACGTCTTTTTAGCCTCCCGTTCAACTGACCTTTCTCGTTCAAGGATACAGTCTCTAATAAAGAGCGGCGAAGCAAAAGTCAACAAGTGCCATTCAAGACCAAGTTACAAGCTAAAGAAAGGGGATCAGGTTTCCCTTTCAATTCCTCATGCCTCTCCCCACGTCCTGAAACCTGAGACGGTAGAATTCGGCATCATTTATGAAGACGGTTCACTCATTGTACTGAACAAGCCGGCCGGCCTTGTGGTTCATCCTGCTGCGGGTCATGCCACAGGCACTCTGGTTCACGGCCTCCTTCAACATTGTCACGACCTTTCCGGGATCGGCGGCGTATTACGACCGGGTATCGTGCATCGGCTTGACAAGGACACCTCCGGCATTATGGTAGCGACTAAAAGCGACCGGTCACACACCTTCTTAGCCAAGCAGTTCAAGTCGGGTGAGGTGAAAAAGCAATATGTGGCCCTGGTGTACGGTGCGATCAGGGGCAATGAGGGAAAGATAGAACTCCCCGTTGGCCGCCATCCTAAAAAAAGGAAACAGATGTCGGTCCAGCCTTCCGGCGGAAGGCTGGCTTTGACCCGGTGGCGGAAAATTGAGGAATTTAATGGCGAATTTTCTTTGCTCTCCGTCATTATCAAGACAGGGCGGACCCATCAGATTCGGGTTCACCTTTCCCATATAGGTCATCCTGTTGCCGGAGATCCGGTCTACGGATATGGTCAAAGACGGTGGAAAAGACATCCGCTATACAAAAAGGGGTTGCTCCCCTCCATAAACAGGCAAATGCTCCATGCAAAGAGCTTAGGCTTTGTCCATCCGGATTCAGAGCGTTATATGGAATTCGAAGCCCCGCTCCCGGACGACATGGCACACGCAGTGCGAACCCTGCAATCGTTAAACACTAAATGGCAGTGCGAACCCTGCAATCGTTAAACACTAAATGACTTGACATAGGCAAAAAAACAATTATTATAGATCAATCTTAAATGTTTTCCTGCCTTCTGGAGGATTCGGTATAGACCGGATATCTGATAAGACTCCATAGCTAATCTGCTGAGTCAACTTCTCTAACTCACAATAAAGGGTTTTAAGGTTGCTCTCATTGCTCAGAAGCCGGGGCATTGTGAATGCTTTTCAGCTTTTTCCCATATCGCGGACCGAGATGCCTTTATAAGGGGGCTTAGCTCCGCCGTGCTCCACAATTTGGAATAATGGGTTTACTGTCTGGGACATAATTTCTATTGGGCATTCCAATATTTGACGGACCGGTAAGAAATCTTACTTAATCCCGTCGTGGCGGGATTTTGCCCGTGGGGAAAAATCTTTTTTCGAGGTTATGAAAATAATAAACTTGACGAACTCGTAAAAAGTCAAGGATTCCCGTTTGGCATCACATAGCTTTTTACGAGACCATCAATCTTAAACTGCATTAAATGGAGATGAAGCATGAATCTTGTAGAACTTAAAGAAATGAAGATCAGTGAACTGACGGAGATGGGAAAGAAGTTCCGTATTGAGGGTGCCTCCGGCATGCCCAAGCAGAGCCTTATTTTCGCCCTTTTGCAGGCACACTCCGAACAAAACGGCCTCATATACGGAGAGGGCGTCCTGGAGATCCTGCCGGACGGTTTCGGTTTTCTAAGGGCCACTGACGCAAATTACCTCCCGGGTCCCGATGATATTTATATCTCTCCATCGCAGATCCGCCGCTTTAACTTGAGGACGGGAGATACAACCGCCGGCCAGATTCGACCTCCCAAAGACTCTGAGAGATACTTCGCCCTTTTGAAGGTAGAAAAGGTCAATCACGAAGATCCTGAAATAGCCAGAGAAAAGATCCTCTTTGACAATCTCACGCCCCTATATCCCAATGAAAAGATTAAGCTGGAAAGCAAGTCCGATAATTATTCCACAAGACTCATGGACATGATGACACCCATTGGGAAAGGCCAGCGGGGCTTGATCGTTGCGCCTCCCAGGACCGGGAAAACCATGCTTCTGCAGAACATTGCCAATAGTGTGACAGCAAACGACAAAAGCATCCACAAGATTGTGCTCCTCATAGATGAAAGGCCGGAGGAGGTCACCGATATGGCCCGTTCAGTGGATGCCGAAGTCATCAGCTCAACCTTTGACGAGCCCCCTCAACGCCATGTTCAGGTGGCCGAAATGGTGATTGAAAAAGCCAAGAGGCTTGTAGAACACAAGCTTGATGTCCTGATACTGTTAGACAGCATTACCAGATTGGCCCGCGCATACAACGCAGTGGTTCCGCCCAGCGGCAAAATCCTTTCAGGCGGTCTGGATTCAAATGCCCTCCACAAACCCAAGCGTTTTTTTGGTGCGGCAAGAAATATCGAGGAAGGCGGCAGTCTGACAATCATTGCCACGGCCCTCATTGAGACGGGAAGCCGAATGGACGAGGTCATCTTTGAAGAGTTTAAGGGCACGGGAAATATGGAAATTCACTTAGATCGAAAGCTGACCGACAGGAGGGTCTTCCCGTCCATAGACATCAATCGTTCCGGCACCCGGAAAGAGGAACTTTTGTTGGATGAGGCTGACCTGAACCGCATCTGGATACTGCGTAAATTGCTTGCGCCCCTGACCCCGGTGGACAGCATGGAGTTTTTACTTGAAAAAATAAAAGGAACAAATGATAATAAAGACTTTTTGGCCTCCATGAGTGGATAAAATCGTTATGCGAAACATAACGATTTTATAAAACGCAGCTTCGCTGCTAATATTCACACCTTTTTTTGTGCATTCTCAGCGGTTAATGACTATAAATAGCAATGATGATGGTTGATCTCTGAGTTGTTATACTGATAAAATATTTTTTGTTTTTAGCGGCCAAGCCGCGTTATATAAAATTGCTGAAAGCAATTTTATGAAAGGATAAAAAATGAAAAATGGAATTCACCCGGAATACTATAAGGCGACCGTACACTGTGCCTGTGGCAATGATTTTGAAACAGGCTCCACAGCCAAGGAAATACACGTTGAAATTTGTTCCAAATGCCATCCTTTTTTTACGGGCAAACAGAAACTGGTCGATTCGGCCGGTAGGGTAGAACGCTTCAGAAGGAAATATGCCAAGTTTGACAAGGAGTCTGCTAAGGGTAAATCAAAAGCGTGAGAGATGCAGAGTTTAATGTCCCAAAGCACACCTGATAACAAAATGATAATCGCGTTCCGCTACATGAAAATCATGCTTTGCGTTGAGCAAAAGTCGGGCTGTACATAGCTTCCGTCCCTGCCTTTTCGTCCCCTTTAAAGCGCCAATTACATTATTCCACTCCTATTTTGGTAAGTAAGTCCGCGATATCCAGCGTCAGGCTTTATGGCCGTTTTAAACCCTAACTATTTGTGTAATCGTTTATAAAAAAGGTTTACAGCTATGTTTGCAAAAACCAGAGAACTTGAAGAACGTTATGATGAGATTGAAAGGCACCTGGGCCAGCCCGATGTCATTCGTGATCAGAAGGCATATCAGAAATATGCCAAAGAACACAGCGTGCTGACTCCAATCATTGCCTCCCTGCGGGAATATCAATCTGTCCAGGACGAGATTGAAGAAAATCAATCACTGCTGGATGATCCCGATCCGGAACTGAGACAATTAGCCAGGGAGGAGATTGAAACGCTCCGCTCAAATCTTATTCACCTTGAAAAACATCTCAAGATGCTTCTCCTTCCCAAGGATCCCAATGACGAAAAAAACATCCTCCTTGAAATAAGGGCCGGCACAGGCGGAGAGGAAGCAGCGCTTTTTGCTGCCGATCTCTTCAAGATGTACGGCCGGTATGCGGAAATAAAGGGGTGGAAGACAGAGATCCTCAGCCGGAACGCCACCGGCATAGGCGGGTTTAAGGAAATTATCATACTCGTGGAAGGCAAAAGGGTTTACAGCAGGCTAAAATATGAAAGCGGTGTCCATCGCGTTCAAAGGGTTCCCGAGACAGAGGCCCAGGGTAGAATCCATACATCCGCCGTCACCGTGGCCGTGCTTCCGGAGGCCGAAGAAATAGATGTCGAGATAGATCCCGATGATCTCCGTATTGACGTGTATCGCTCATCCGGTTGTGGGGGCCAGCATGTAAATACCACGGATTCCGCGGTCCGGATTACCCACCTTCCCACAGGACTCGTTGTCACCTGCCAGGACGAAAAATCCCAGCACAAGAATAAGGCCAAGGCCATGAAGGTCCTTCGGTCTAGACTGCTGGATCATGAACAGGCAGAACAGCAATCAAAGATCTCCGAGGAGCGCAGGAACATGGTGGGATCAGGTGATAGAAGTGAAAGGATCAGGACCTATAACTTCCCCCAGGGCAGGGCCACCGATCACAGGATCGGTCTCACCTTATACAAGCTTGAGAACATTCTCCAGGGAGAGCTCGATCTTATAATAGGTCCTCTGACCACCCATTTTCAGACCGAAGCACTCAAAGGGGAGTTATGACCCCCCAAACCTGGACCATAAAGTCCCTTTTGGGTGTCTCCACCGATTACCTGAAAAAAAAGCAGATAGACAGCCCACGCCTGACCGCCGAAATTCTCTTAGCCCACCAGCTCAAGTCCGACCGAGTGAACCTGTACCTGAATCTCGACCAGCCTTTGACCGAAAAGGAGGTTTCAGGATATCGCGCCCTTATCAGGCGACGCCTCGGCCGCGAGCCTTTGCAGTATATCACCGGCATCCAGGAATTCTGGTCCGTAGACTTTATGGTGGACGCAAGGGCACTCATCCCCAGACCCGAAACCGAACTATTGGTAGAGCAGGCCGTCCGTTTGCTCAAGCCTGCTGCTGAATCGGAAAATCAGGAGCCAAAAATCCTGGATCTCGGAACCGGGTGCGGGACACTCGCCGTATCTTTGGCCAAAGAAGTTCCAAACGGACAAATCTGGGCCACGGACAAATCTCAAGACGCGCTTGAACTTGCTCGCCTCAATGCGGAAAGACATGGGGTGTCCGACAGGATTGAATTCAAAGAGGGCGATCTATGGGAACCCCTGATGAACCTGGGCATTAAATTTGATATCATTTTGTCCAATCCCCCCTATGTCGCCTCCGAGGAATACAATGATCTTCCCCCTGAAGTGCGCGATTATGAACCGAGATCTGCCTTAGACGGGGGGGATGGCGGAACGTATTACATCGAAAGAATCATCACGGAAGCACCGGATTTTATGAAGCCAAAGGCATGGATCATTCTGGAAATGGCGCCTGATCAGACCGAGAAGGCCCTCCATCTCTTGGAAAAAACCGAGGGTTATGCCGATTCAGCCCGGATCAGGGATTACAGCAG
Source organism: Deltaproteobacteria bacterium (assembly GCA_019313765.1). Taxonomy (GTDB): domain Bacteria; phylum Desulfobacterota; class DSM-4660; order Desulfatiglandales; family Desulfatiglandaceae; genus JAIOSR01. The sequence goes on from JAFDAP010000084.1 coordinate 8,565, forward strand.
GCTTTACAGGATAGTGATGGCTCAAAGGGCCTGAGATTTAACGGCTCAGTAAAAAGCCTGGCCCAGAGGACCAGGCTTTGGTTATCCCCAGAGGGGATATGCAATGTTGGAGTTTCATTGACTTATTGAAATTCCAAATATCAAAACCCAAATATCAAACAAATTCCAATTACCAAAATTCGAAGATCCAAACAGTGTCTTGTCCTGGAAAGTTTTGGTCATTGGATATTGGAATTTGAGATTTATTTGTAATTTGGTGCTTGTAATTTGTAATTTTTCATACAAAACTCTAAGAAAAAGCGATCTATCTCTAACCCTCGCACTACGGGATCTAAGACTGGCCGAGAGGACCAGGTCTTCAATAGAAAAATAAGTAGCACCTTTAGTACATACTTGCTAAACAAGCACCAGCCCTGCCAACATGGCCGAAGGAATGTCATTGGGATCACTTTTCCTCAAGATAGCGTGAATTTCCCAGCCCACATCTTTTACCAGCCTGAACACGTTGATGCCAAGTGCCTCCATGGATGGCCGTGCTACAGACAGGTAGCGGCATTTTCCATCATTGATCAGCGCCTCACACGGGATATCCCTGCAAAACACGGTCTTGCATGAACCCGCGGCTAAGCCTTTTGAAAACACATATCCCTGCCCAACGGACAATTCCTCAAGCCTCGCAGAGATCAAAAAGACCTTTTTGAAGATCTCTAAACCCTCTTCTGAAAATAGAACTCCCGGCGAAACATCAATTTTGAAAATCAGTGCCGAGTGGTAAGGCCGGATCCATTGCCTTGCATCTTCCGGAGTCATAACATGGGGAGGACAGTTGGCGCTCTGACCATACTGTTCACAAAAGGGAGGCCTGCACATCTCAATGATCTCATCTTCTATTGAGACCATATCCGCGGGAATTATCCTGACATCGTTAGCGCCAAGCGCAATGGCCTCTTCTTTGAGACTGAGAAGGTGAGCGTTAACCTCATTAGCTGACTTCGTATCCAAAACACCGCGTTCAATCATGAAAAATGATGACCCTGGCTCCTGCCGTCTTTAAAAGGCATCAAGGCATCCTGTAGACCACAGAATTAATGTTCATGCCTGCCCCGACAGAAGCAAAAACGGCGATATCCCCGGAATGTAATTTGTGGTTATTCAGCCTTCCTCGCTGCAATAGATCAAAAAGTGTCGGCAAAGTTGCAACCGAACTGTTACCTAACCAGGAAATTGTCATTGGCATAATGAACTCAGGGATATCTTTTATCCTGTACAACTTAAACAGCCTTTTCAATATGGCCTCATCCATCTTCTCATTGGCCTGGTGTATCAAGAGTTTTTTCACATCTGTTAATGTAAATCCGGCCTTGTCAAGGCTCTGCCTTACGACTTCAGGGACTGTCTTGACCGCATACTTATATATCTTGTGCCCATTCATTTTAATGAACAATTCATTACCATTATCATGTGGATTATAAGTCTTGCCGGCCCATAACAAATACGCGTTCTCAAGGGTATCAGATCTCGTGACATGCGAAAGGATTCCGGCATCTTCATCCGTTGCTTCAACCAGGGTGGCTCCGGCTCCGTCACCGTAAAGCATACTGTCTATATCATGGATATCTGAAACCCTTGATAGTGTCTCTGCACCAATAACAAGGACCTTCTTTGCGTCACCCGACTTTATATAATAATCAGATAAGACCATCCCATGCAGCCAGCCGGGACACCCAAAGGGGATATCAAACGCAACAGTATAAGGATTTTCTATCTTCAGACTGTGCTTCACCCTGGCCGCAATGCTCGGCACCATGTTGGATCTGGTGCTACCTGCGCTCACATCCCCAAAATTTTGAGCGACTATTATGTAATCCAGGTCTTCCCTGTCTTTGCCATTTAGCGCCTGTTCTGCAGCCAGAAAAGCCATATCAGACGTATTTAGCTTATCTTTTACATATCGCCTCTCATTGATACATGTTATCTCCGTGAACTTATTAATGATATCAACGTTCGACCTCTCAAGTTTTATCCCGTCCGCTCCATAAAAGTCATGGCCTAAAAAGTGATCGTTTGGTATTTCTATGGTCGGAATATAGCTGCCGGTACCGGTAATAATTGCATTTGTCATGTTTAAATTGCTGTCTCTCCTATAAAATCGTTTTTGAAAGATTTGTCTTAAAAGATCTTGCTGGACTCGTAAAAAGTCTTCTCTACTTGGCATTTCGAGTCCCGCAATGCGGGGCGAGAAATCTTGACCGTGTAACGCATTGAAAACATAAGATTTCTCGCTACGCTCGAAATGACAGCTTTGGTGAGTTCTCGGACAGCCTCCTAGGAGCCTGTCGGAGAACCTGATAATTTGGAGGCTGATGGAAAATGTTCAGATGCAAGGCATCCGAAATCCCGAGGAATGAGTCGTACATATAAGTACGGCGCAGTGACGACCGAAATCCCGAGGAATGAGTCGTACATATAAGTACGGCGCAGTGACGAGGGATGAGGATAACGTAGCAGATGGACGTTTTCCGACAGCCTCCTAGGATAGCCTGCCAAGTCTGCGATATAAAGAGGGTTCACTTTATGTGATTTTGTTGAAAATTTCAAACCTTATAATTGATGGGCTCGTAAAAAGTCCATCAACAGGCCGAGGGCGGGTAAGCCCCGGCCTGGGATGGGGGTGGAACCATTTGAATTCACTTCAAATGGCGGGGGAGGGGAAGCCCTCCTCCGCCGAGTAAAAAGGCGCAGAGCGACTTTTTACGAGGTTATCATAATTATATTCTCTGATTTCACCATAGACCATCCTTGTCGGATTATTCCTTATCAAAATCCTTGACACCACATATGCTGCCAGGTAATTTCACAATCTAAGAAAACACCCACTTCTCCCATTTAAAACCAAGGGGACCGGATGCTGAAACTATTAGGCAAATGGCTCAATATCTACGAAGATGAAATCCGTCTGTTTCTCTGGTGCGCCATCCTCCTCTTCCTCATTCGCACTTCCAATATCCTTTTCAACAATTTTGCAGAGACAGCCTTTCTGAAAAGATACGGCGTGGAATACCTTCCCATCGTCTATATGGTCAACTCCATATCCACTTTTTTTATCATGGGGTTCATGACCCCCATCATGGCCAGGCTCCCGGGGAGCCGTCTTCTGACTTACATGCTTGTCTTTTGTGGAGGCTCCGTAGCAGGGCTCCGCTTTGTCATCCCCCTGGGCATTGACCTGCTGTATCCATTCCTGTTTATCCTCAAGTCCCAGTATGAGGTCTTGCTCGGGCTCGTGTTCTGGAACCTGGCCAATGACCTTTTTAACACGAGACAATCAAAACGCCTGTTTCCCCTTATCACGGCAGGCGGGGTCCTTGGAGGAATCATCGGCAGTTTCGGAACGCCGTTTCTGGCAAAGACTATTTCCTTAGACAACCTGATGTTCGCCTATTTAGGCACCACCATATTAGGAGCGATTGCCGTACAAAGGATGGGGACCCGCTTCCCCACCCTGCTCCTCTCCGGCAAGAAGGCCAAAAAAGGGAAATCACGATCTTCTGTCATAGCGGAATTCAAGAAGGTCTGGCCCATGATCAAGGAGTCGAAGCTTGTACAAATCCTTATTCTGTTAACCCTCCTGCCCAACGTGGTCATTCCCATCATGAACTATCAGTTCAACTTTTCCATTGACCAGACATTTGCCACTGAAGGAGGCATGATCAAATTCTTCGGTTATTTCCGGGGCGTGCTGAATGTCATCAGCCTGATTATCCTCCTGTTTGTGGGCAGGATATATGGCCGATGGGGGCTGCCTGTAGCCCTGATGTTTCATCCCATTAATTATGTGCTCGCATTCGTTTCCTTTTTGTTGCGCTTTGATATTTTTTCGGCCATGTATGCAAGGATATCCACCAATGTCCTGAGAACCACCATTAACAATCCTGCCAGGGCCGTGCTTGTCGGCCTTGTGCCGGCAACTTACCGCGCCGTTGTCAGGCCCTTTTTAAGGGGCACCGTGGTGCGGCTCGGGATACTAATGGGCTCGGGCCTTATCATGATTTCCGAAGATCTCGTACACCCAAGGTATCTCTCCGTTGCGGCCTGTCTATTCGTGGGAGGATGGATTACCACTACATTTTTTCTCAAAAAGGGTTACTCAAAAATCCTGCTGGACCTCATATCCAGGGATATGCTGGACCTGAAGACCATGGAAGAACATGATGTAAGTCATGTGTTTACGGACAAAAAGGTCAAGTCCCAGCTCGTTCAAGCCTTTTTATCCGCACGTGGGAATGACTGCCTGTGGTATGCCCGCCTGCTGAAATCATTGGGCATGGAAGATCTCGACGCCCATATTCTGTCTGCTTTAAAGGGACAGGATGACAGGACCAGAATCGATTTGCTTTCTATGCTTTCTCCCGAGGCAGGCCAGGACGCCATTCAGGTGTTCAGGGAATTATCAGACCCTGAAAAACCCGAGCTTATGACGGCCCTTGTCAAAGCGGCCAACCGGCTTCCCGCCCGGCTCTCATCTGATTTGATCCTGAGTGTCTTCAAAACCAGTCAACACCCCGAGGTAAAGGCATATGCTGTGGCCGGCCTTTACCGGCAGACGCCTCAGAAGTACAAGGGGATAATTGATGCGTGGCTGAAATCTACCGGCGCGCATGAACGCAAGGCAGGTATCATCGCTGCCGGTGAGTCAAAAGATAGTTCATATGTTTCCAGGCTAAAGGAGATATTGGGAAAGGAAGGGGACAGTTCGATCCTGCCCTTTATCTTTCAGGCACTCTACGGCCTCGGGGCCGAAGACATAAATGCTTCGGTCCTTCCCTACCTCATTCACCCCTTGGAACCCGTCCGTTTTTCCGCCTTGGAAGCGCTTGATATTAATGACGATGATACTTTAAGGAAGGTCATCGCACTTATGGATGACCCGTCAGAGCAGGTCCACGATCTTGCAAAAGAAAAGATTCATACTGCTTCCCATAGTAATGCCCAGGTCCTGGTGGAATCGCTCGCCATACCACGACGCAAAGTCAGGGAAGGCATATTCGAGATGTTGGAATCGTTGAATATAAAGGACCTGGACCTCTTTCGATTTGCCCGCTCCCAGATTGAGAAGGGTTATACCTACATGGTGGAAGGAGAAGGTCTTAGTCATCTTCCCGGGAGTCGTGAAAGAGACCTGCTCATGGATCATTTAGACCAGAAAAGATTCTTTCAGATGGAGAACGTGCTCAGGGTCCTGGCCACGGAGGACCGGTCCGGGAAAATGAAAACCATCTGGAGGGGCATATCCTCGGCAGATGACCGTCAGCGATCAAACAGCATGGAGGCATTGGAGGATATGATGGATCCTTCTTTAGCCGGAATCCTTATACCTCTTCTGGAAGATCGTCCCGTGTCCGAGCGCATGTCAATCGGCAGGAAGAATTTTAATTTGCCCGATTTCGAGTCCAACACAGATGACCTGTTCGCCCGGCTTCTTTCTAAAGAGGACTGGGTGACCGTCCTTCTTACCCTCCATCTTGCAGTCAAGGAGGGCAGCAAAGGCACTGATCAAGAGATCATCGAACCTCTTTTAGACTCGGAAAATGACTATATCCGCTGGATGGCTCAATGCTTTATCACTCTTGAAAACGAAGATACC
>JAFDAP010000085.1 GCA_019313765.1 Deltaproteobacteria bacterium
CGCAGGGATGATAGAGGTTGCACAGGAGATATTAGTATTTTCCGGGGCCGGCCTGAGCACGGAATCGGGGATCCCTGATTTCAGAAGCCCTGGCGGCGTTTGGGACAGGTATGACCCCTCGGATTTCTATTTTCAAAAGATCATATCCGATGAAAAAACGCGGGAAAAATACTGGAAAATGAGCACTGAGTTCTACAACACCATGAAAGATGCAGTTCCCAACGTCGCCCATCTGGCAATCAAGACATTAGAAGACAGGGGAAAGCTCTTAGCCGTTGTCACACAGAATATTGACCATCTGCATCACAAGGCGGGAAACTCCCCGGACAAAATAATTGAAATACATGGTACGGCATTCTCGGTTTCCTGCCTGAATTGCGGAAAGAGTTATGACAGGGACGAAATCGAACAGCGGTTGAAGTCGGGCGTGAAAATACCCTGTTGCGACGATTGTTCCGGTATTCTAAAACCGGACACCATCTCCTTTGGTCAGGCCATGCCAGAGGACAAAATGACACAGGCGATTATGCATGCGGGCAACTGCGACCTCTGCATTGTTTTGGGGTCTTCCCTCGTTGTCTACCCTGCGGCCTCTGTACCGGTTCACGCCGTTCGGAACAGGGCAAGGCTGATGATCATTAATCGTGATGAAACGCCCCTGGATTCCCAGGCAGATCTGGTGGTTCATGATTCTGTTTGCAGGGCATTAGGACAAATGGTCGATTGACATAATTTTATCATTGAAGCATTTAACGAATTGGATTATATCTTTTCATTTTTATCTTGAAAACACTTTTGCTGATTGCCGACACCTATCAATTGAGAATTTTTCGGTCAATTGAGGTACTACATTTAATTTCGAATATTTATTCTTACATTGAAAACCTGGTCCTCTGGGACCGTCGAAGATCCCGCTACGCGGGGGTCAGAGCTATATGGCTCTGCCTTGGATTTTTGGAGGAAACGATGTCGAGAATCGGTTTTGTCGGTTGGCGAGGCATGGTTGGGTCGGTCCTCATGGGCCGGATGAATGAAGAACAGGATTTTAAGGGGTTTGAGGCGATCTTTTTCACCACTTCAAATGTTGGCGGAAAGGGCCCTGATGTAGGGCTTGACATTCCACCGTTAAAAGACGCATACGACATAGAACTCCTTTCTTCGCTGGATATTATCGTGACCTGTCAGGGTGGGGATTACACCAAAAACGTATACCCTGATATCAGGGCGCGCGGCTGGAAAGGTTATTGGATTGACTCGGCCTCTGCCCTGCGGATGAATGACGATAGCATTATTAACCTTGATCCTGTGAACAGATCCGTTATCGACTCCGGTCTGTCATCAGGTATAAAGACATATGTGGGGGGCAACTGTACGGTAAGCCTGATGCTCATGGCCCTCTCGGGTCTGTTTGCCGAAGGTGTCATTGAATGGATTTCCTCTATGACCTACCAGGCGGCATCCGGTGCAGGCGCAAAACATATGAAAGAACTTATCGCACAAATGGAGGTCCTCGGTAGCACATCTAAGGCCCTTTTAGAAGATCCTGCATCAACTGCCATTGCCATTGATGATGTTGTAACACAGAAAATGAGAAGCGAAAATTTTCCCTTTGAAAATTTCATGGCGCCCCTTGCAGGGAGTCTTATCCCATGGATAGACTCGCCAATGGAATCGGGACAGACCAGGGAGGAGTGGAAAGGATTTGTTGAAACCAACAAGATACTGCAAACAAAAACCCCTATTCCCGTGGACGGCGTGTGCGTTCGTGTGGGCGCCATGCGGTGTCACAGTCAAGGCCTGACCATTAAACTTGTCAGGGATGTGCCCATTGACGAGGTCTCGGAAATGATTAAAACGGGCAACCAGTGGGTTGAACTGGTGCCGAATGATAAGGAATCAACCCTGCGTTCATTGACCCCTGCCGCGGTCAACGGCACCCTGACTGTTCCCGTGGGCAGATTAAGAAAGATGCTCATGGGGCCTGAATATGTGGCCGCTTTTACCGTTGGGGATCAACTTTTGTGGGGCGCCGCGGAGCCCATAAGAAGGGTTTTGCTTATTATAATTGAGCATTTGTCATAGTTATTTTCCAATATTGACAAAATGTGTTGAGTGAATAGAATAGGGCCATGTAATCCTTTATGCAATGCGGAAGTGGTAAGCTCACTGGTGGGGCTCCCGGACTTCAAATCCGGTGTACCGGGCTAAAACCTCGGTAGGTGGGTTCGATTCCCATGCACTTCCGCCAAATTTTTTTGAGGAATCAGCCCTCACGGGTTGGTTCCTTTTTTTGTTCATGTTATCAGGCTGTTTTTGGGGCTTTTTCGTTTGATGTCCAAAAGAATGTTCTGTATATTGCGGGCAGCACAAAAAGAGCCTTGTAAACAGGAGGCCCTTAATAACGTGAGAAAAGAAGCCAGGGGATAAACCTTAAAGAATTAAGGAGGTTCATCATGTACAACATTGGTGAAGATGAATTATTGCTCAGGGTTTATAAATATGAAGTGCTGCGTGGTGAGGACAGACTCCGTATTGATGTATGCGAGCGAATTGCCGGGACCTCTCATCACGAGTTTATGGCTTTTCCCATCGGACTTCTTGGAAAGCCTGAAAAGGAGTTTGTCGGTTTTGGTGAGACTGAAACAGAAGCTCTGAGAGGCTGTTTGAACCGGATAAAAAACGTCTCCATCAAAGATATTGTTGAATATTCCATAAACAGCGAGGAATCGCCTGAGGCCGAGGAATAAGCTATTTTTCGAGCGTTCCGATTATGATCAAAAAAATCACTATTGCATTTTTTCTTCTGATAGCCGCCTGCTTTCTTTTGAATGGATGTCACTGGTTTGGCAGCCCGTTCAAGCATGGAAAGAAGACAAAACAATTGAAGGCCGAAGGGCTATATAAACAGGGGGTCTCTTTTGCAACCTCCAAACATTACGACAAGGCCATAGAAGTCTTTAACAAGGCCCTGGAAATAGATCCGGAATACGAAAATGCCTACTGGGGCCGGGGAGTGGCCCGGGCAATGCAAGGCAGGCTTGAACAAGCTATAGCTGATTACGACAAGGCGCTGGAATTAAACGCCTGTCACGCCTGGGCCTACTACAATCGGGGGTGCGCCTGGCGCGACAAGGGGGATACTGACAAGGCAATAGATAATTTTACCAGACATCTGGAAATAAGTCCACGGGACGCCAAGGCCTACAGCAATCGGGCTTATGCCTGGGCCAACAAAGGTGATTTGCACAAGGCCTTAGCAGACGCGAAAATGGCCTGCAGTCTGGAACCTGATAATGAAATTTATCAATTCTCCGTAAAAAAGTTCAATGCCATGATCAACAAAAAAACAGGGCGCACTAAGGAATAATATATGCGTACACGTACATTTTTGATTGGTTTTTTTCTTCTTATCATTCTTTTTCCATGCATAGGGAAAGCTGCCAAACCAACGGGTATCAGGCTGTTTTTTAAAGACCGCCAGGGGGTCGAGGTCGGCTTTTATACGGGCAGTTATGCCCTCTTGATCGGGGTTTCCGATTACACGGATGATTGGCCGGATTTGGAACGTATTCCTAATGAGTTTCAAAGGGTCGAATCAGCATTAAAAAAACACGGTTTCCAGATAGATAAGGTGCTGAACCCAACCGGTGATCAAATGAAAAAGGCATTTGATCTGTTCATCCGCCTTTACGGTCATGACAAAAACAATCGATTGTTGTTCTTTTTCGCTGGACATGGGTACACAGGGAGACAAGCCAAGAAGAGCTATTTGGTTCCCTCAGATGCGCCGGACCCTGCCAAAAATAAAAAGGCCTTTCTGCGCAAATCTCTCGACATGGGACAGATCCTCGGTTGGTCCCGGCAAATTGAAGCCAAACATGCGCTTTTTTTGTTCGATAGCTGTTTTGAAGGCACGATTTTCGAGAAAAAGATACGCAGAAGCCCTACTTATATTTCGTCCATTACGTCCCAGGCAGTCCGTCAGTTTATTACCGCGGGAAGCGCCGGCGAGGAGGTCCCTGCACAGAGCGCCTTTGCCCATTTCCTTGTAAGGGCCTTAAAGGGAGACGCAGATTTCAACGACGACGGGTATGTTACCGGAACCGAATTAGGGGTGTATCTCCACAAAAAGATGTTGGACTTCGGTGCAGGACAAACACCGCAATACGGCAAGATCAAGGACCCTTTATTTAATCAAGGCGATTTTGTTTTTCAGATTATTACTTCTTCCAAAGATAAAACGACCCTGTTGTCATCTCAAACATCAAATCCCGAAATCGATATGTGGGAACTGGTCAAAGACTCCAGGGATATTAAAGACATAAAAGATTTCTTGGCCACTTTTCCTGACGGCCAGTTATCCAATGCCGCCCGGTCAAAACTAATAAATATGGAGAGGCTGGCGCTCTTTGACAAAGGGAAAATATGTTATGACAGTCAAGATTATCAGGAGGCATTGAAATGGTTTCAAAAGGCTGCTGTTCAGGGATATGCAGCTGCTCAAAATTATGTCGGTCTCATTTACCATGAAGGAAAAGGCGTAAAAAAAGATATACGGGAAGCGTTAAAGTGGTTTCAGAAAGCGGCTGACCAGGGACACGCAGGCGCTCAAAGGTACATCGCCCTTATTAACGATGCACAGGAAGAACAGAGGAAAGAGGAAAGAGATATCCAGGCCCTGTTTGATAAGGGGCTGGCATATTATGGCAAAAAGGATTTTCAGGAGGCACTGAAATGGCTTCAGGAGGCCGATAAAAAGGGACATCCAGGGGCACAAAAATACATCGCGTTCATTCACGATGCTCGGAAAGAAAAGAGGAAAGGAGAAATAGAAACTCAATCCTTATTTGATAAGGGGCTGGAATATTACAACAATCAAAGCTATCAGGAAGCGCTTAGTTTTTTTCTGAGGGCCGCTGAACAGGGAGATGCAAACGGACAAAATTATGCCGGCCTGATTTATGATGCGGGAAAGGGCATACAAAAGGATGAGATTGAGGCTATCAAGTGGTTTCTAAAGGCCGCGGAACAGGGACATAAGTTTGCACGATACAATTTAGGGTTGCAATATTATATCGGAGATGAAGTTGCGAAGGACTATCAAAAGGCCCTCAAATGGTTCCTTTTGGCCGCAGAACAGGGACATCCCGGGGCACAGAATTATGCCGGCCTGATATACGATGCGGGAAAGGGCATAAAAAAGGATGAGATTGAGGCTATCAAGTGGTTTCTAAAGGCCGCAGAACAGGGACATAAATCTGCCCAGTACAATACGGGCCTGCAGTATTATGAAGGAAATGAAATTCAGAAAGATTATCAAAAGGCCTTGAAGTGGTTTTTAAAGGCTGCTCAACAACGACATCCTAAAGCTCAGAACTTGCTTGGCATTATGTATGAGAATGGATTAGGAGCCAAGGCGGACACTGATGAAGCGATTAAATGGTATCGTGAGTCATCAAAAAACGGAAGTTCGGCCTCGCAAAGGGCCTTAAAACGTTTAGAAATCTGACCAATCGAGGGTATACATGATCCTGGTTTAAAACCCCATTTCTCATGAAAAGAGGTGGGGTTTTGTGCTTATTAGAGAGATAGCCTATGAAATGGAAAACCATGGTCATGGCCTTGAGTATGATTTTGGCCTTCCAAACATATCTTTTCGCAGACATAAGTGTCAGCCAACGGGCCAATATAATTACAGAGTATAACAAGATTTTGGAGAATCGAGAATATACAGTGGGTAGAACTTCAGATCTGCCTTTTACAAAGGAGTTAATTCGAAAGGCGATTGTTAGGGAGCTTTTAAAACCCACGTATAAATTGCTCACTCACGACATGGAAACAGCATATTTGGAGTTAGAGACATTTGTTTGCGAAAAGGAATTTGAAATAATTAAAAGATATGAACAAGACCCTGTTTCTAAAACAACAACCCCTGTCATTACACAAGGTCCTTCTGAGTATGTTGAAATACAGCGAAAAATTCTTGACAGGCAGAAACGGCGCCTGGAAGAACTCAGGCGGTTAAAACAAAACCATGTGAATACCCTGGAGTCCTATTATTTGCCCGAGATCGAATGCCGTTTTAACATTCCGAGTGACTTTAAAAAGGCCGACGCTCGAACCCGTACAATGGTTGAAAAAATGAGAATGTCCGTTTGTCCGAAAGATATGTCCCCCGAAGAAAAAAGGGAAAGTGCAAGATTGGAGGTTGTTTTCTTAAAACAATTAAACAAACTTAAATTACCCTTGAGGCCCTTTTTTACGATTCGGATCCGAGATATCGGCAGACCTGTTACTGAGTACGATTTTGAAAAGCAGATTGCTATTTTTGAAAAAATGGCCAGGGACATGGAAAATGCTTTTAAAAATACCGATCCTATCCGGATAATTGACCATGTACTTACGGGAACACCTCTAATAAATTATAAGAATCATTCGGTAATTATCTCCCATCAGGAAACCAGTTCTTATGGAAATGCTGAAGGCTATTATCTCATCCAGTATTTTTTCTACTACAGAAGTGGATTGCTCACCTTAACCTTTTATAGTGACAGATATGCACTGAAAAGCGACATAAATGATTTTAAAACCATCGTCTATAGTATGAAATTTGGGGAAAGGACAAGATGGTAGCCTGAACGTTGAAAACCCTGTCGAAGATCCCCGCACATAGGGCGGGGAACCTGTGAACGGTTACTGCCTGAATAGTCACGATTTTTTTTGACTATCCGCCGATTCATAACTATATTATAGCCCAAAGACAAAGAGGCGCTTAGTAATGGAAAAAAAGTATGGTTCCAGATTTTTTCTTCTATTTTTGCTTTGCTTTCTAATCCTGTTTTTATGGCTCTTCTGGACATACATATCAGCGATTGTCTTGGCGCT
>JAFDAP010000086.1 GCA_019313765.1 Deltaproteobacteria bacterium
TCAACACTCGACATTTTTTGTTCGAAATTCTGCGGTTCGCATTGATCGATGGACGCTACCAACATCTTCTTATCAGTATTTTGTAGACGGTTGACTAAGGTGCATACCCAGTATAATGATTAACAACGTGATTCGGAATTGAATTCCTACTGGGGTACAATTTGTACCCCCCCGTCGTCTAAAGAACTAAAGGAGACAGGCAAATAATGGTTAACTCTGGTTTGTGCTAAAATTTTACTTGGCCTACCCAAAAGTGAACGCACTGCGTTCAGAATCACCAGATAAAGAGGGCAGGCAAATAATGATTGGCTTCAATTAATTAATATTCCCGAATTGGGAACAAATATATTGACATTTATCAGGGAACATATTAAATTGTGCATATAATATCCAGAAAAACATTAATAATTTTTTATGAACAGCCGGATTACAAAGACGCCAAAGGTCCGCTGGATGCATGGTTTCATGAGGCCAAGAGAGCCAATTGGGAGACCCCGGCTGATATCAAGGAGCTGTATCGATCGGCGGATATCCTGAAAAACAATCGGGTTGTATTCAATATCGGGGGCAATAAATATCGATTGGTTGTGAAAATCAACTACCCTACTAAAACAGTATTCATCCGTTTTGTAGGAACCCACAAAGAGTATGACCGGATCGATGCGGAGGTGATCTGATGATTAACAGACTAATAAAAACAGAAGAGGATTACACCCTCGCTCTTGATCGCATAGAGTCTCTCATGGATGCGGAAGCGGGAACAACTGAGGCTGATGAACTTGAGCTTCTGTCCGCCCTTGTGGAGATGTATGAGGAAAAGCAGTATCCGATAGATTTTCCTGATCCTATTGAGGCCATCAAGTTCAGGATGGAGCAACTTGGTCTTAAACAAAAGGACCTGATTCCATTCATCGGAAGCCGCAGCAAGGTGTCAGAGGTCCTGAATCGAAAGAAATCCCTTACCCTTTCCATGATGCGGGGGCTAAATAAAGGTTTTGGAATACCGGCAGAGGTTCTACTGCATGAGCCGGGCGCTGATTTCCCGGATGGATCATCTGATATTGATTGGAATAGATTTCCGGTCGTTGAAATGGCTAAACGGGGATGGCTTGCAGCCGATGATTATTCATCAGGGCAGAATGAGGAATCGATGCGAGCTTTTATCAGACGGGCAGGAGGTTTTGAATCTGTAACTGCCGCCTTTTTGAGGCAGGGCTTGTGCGCCAGAATGAATGCCAAGGCGGATAAATATGCTGTTTCAGCGTGGTGTCTTCGCGTTCTGGAGCTTGCAAATGCAAGACCCCTCAAAAGGAAATATAAAAAGGGCATGTTGACTATTTCTGACCTTAAAGAAATTGCAAGGTTGAGCTATTTCAGTGATGGGCCCCTTTTGGCCCGGGAATACCTGGAAAAGCAGGGCATCCATCTTATGACCGTATCCCATTTAACCAAGACCTATCTGGATGGGGCGGCCATGCTTTTACCAGATGGCTCCCCTGTTGTAGGTCTTACCTTGCGCTATGACAGACTTGATAATTTCTGGTTTAGTCTCTTGCATGAGCTCATCCACATTGCAAGGCATCTCTCAAGGGATAAACAGATCATTGTCGATGATCTTGACCTGCGAAAGCATGATCTCAATGGCCTTGATACTGTTGAAAAGGAGGCAGATGAACTTGCTTCCTCTTCACTAATTCCCAATAAATACTGGAAACAGATTAGCTCTATGGACCCAATCTCCTCTGATTCAGTTAAGGAAACGGCGGAAAAATTGAAGATCCATCCGGCGATCATAGCCGGCCGCATTCGATTTGAGAGGAATAATTATCGTCTTTTGACAAGGCTTGTGGGGCAAGGAAAGTTACGGGAAATGTTTAACGAATATGTATGATTTCCCTCTGTCTGGATGTTTATGAAGAAGATATAAAAGGGACAGATGGGCCGAATCTCCTCTCTTCAGGGATGAGCATCCTTTCAGTGCCGGTTCTTAATCATGTTTGACACCAATGCATGTTTCTCCTATTATCCACCACATCACCCCGCCCTTTTCTAGCGGACCCTTTGGGGACTTGGAACCCTAAGGAAATCTTTAGACCAAAGCGAAAGGATACAGAAACAGATGAAGATGTCTTCCAATGAAGTTCCCAATCGAAGACTTGTGGAAACGGCCTTGGGCAACGAACCGGCCGATATGGTTATCCAAGACGGAATCTTGCTGGATGTCTACTCGGGACGGGTGCTCCCACACAGGTCCGTGGCCGTCAAAGACAAATGGATTGCCTATGTGGGTCCGGACGCCGCACATTGTATTGGGGAGCATACTGAGGTGATTCAGGCAAATAACCGGATCATATCACCCGGGTATATTGATGCGCACACCCATTTGCCCTACCACTTTGACCTGACCGATTTCTTGGCCCATGCCATCCCGGGCGGGACTACGACCTATGTCACCGAAGTGGAAAGCTATGCCTTCGTCCTTGGAGCCGAAGGTTTTAAGACCTTCTTGGACCAGACCCGCAACCGGCCCGTCAAGATCTACAGCCTCATACCCCCCATGGTCACACTGAGCCCGGCCTCCAAATCCCGTTACATCACCCGGGAGGAGGCAAAAGGGCTTCTGGAGTCCGACCATGTCATCGGGCTTGGAGAATCCTATTGGCAGGGGGCCATTCTGACCCCTGACAACCGGATCTTGGACCTGATTCAAGAAACGGGTCAGGCCGGCAAGTCCGTCCAGGGACACGCTGCCGGGGCCTTTGACAGGAAGTTGGCCGCCTATGCCTCTGCCGGGGCCTTATCCTGTCATGAGGCCATTTCAACGGAAGATGTCCTCTCACGACTGGAGCTGGGCTATTATGTGATGGTTCGAGAGGGGTATATTCGCAGTGACCTTGAAATCATTTCATCCATTGGAAACGATCTGGACATTCGACGATTGGTCCTGGTAACGGACGGGATCAGCCCTGAGCTTCTGATGGAGAGGGGGTATTTTGTTGATGTGGTCCAACAGGCGGTGGACCTCGGGCTTGATCCCATAAGGGTGGTCCAGATGGTTAGCCTCAATCCGGCTGAGCATTTGGGAATCGATCATCTTGTGGGAGGCATCTCACCCGGCCGCATGGCCGATATCCTCATCCTGCCGGAACCGGGTAAAATGATGCCCGATCTGGTCATATCAAACGGTCGTGTAGTAGGCGAAATGGGGCGATGTACAGTGCCCTTGTCCAGGGTAGCCCATCCAACCCGGTTTATGAAAACCATGAACATTGACCCCATTTCTGTTTCAGAGTTGCGTCTGTCCTCTATGACCACCCACACCAATGGATTTATTCGAACCATCGATATACAGGAGGGTGGCCTGGTTACCAGGGAGGGGAGGGTGGAGGCGGTCGCTGCCGGTGGAGAACTTTCTGCAGATCCCGAAAACGATCTATGCAAGTGTGTTTTCATTGAAAGGGCGAGCGGTGCGTCCGAAAAGTTCATCGGTTTTGTGAGGGGGTGGGGACAGAAAAATGGGGCCGTGGCCACCAGTCTCTGCTGGGATAGCTCCGGGCTCATGGCAATCGGTACCAATGACCAAGATCTTGCCTTCGCCATTAACCGGGTTATCGAAATCCAGGGTGGCACGGTATTGGTGAAGGACGGAACACTGCTCGTGGATATCCCCTGCGAGGCGGGGGGATATGTATCCGGAATGGACATCGGGGCCTTGACCGCAGAGCTGAAAAAATTTCAAGAGACCTTGACAAACCTGGGTTCAGGCCTTGAATCTGCACATCTCACCCTATGCACCCTGACCTCGGCGGCCATTCCTTTCATACGGATGACGGAGAAGGGCTATTCTCGATTTCGAGAAGGGGACCTGGTGGGGATATGACCCCTTGGCCCGAACAAGGCCCAGCATGACCCGTCACCTATTAGAGAGAAAAAAGGGACAGGCAAATAATGATTTTAGAAATTTTGTTTTAAGAAAGCTCAGGTAGAATCCAGCCGGTTTGCATCAATCTCTTTGGCCCGTTCTTCGAGATCTTCTCCTGCTAAAGTCAAGGCAGTGGAAGTAAAAAACCACTCCTTATAACGCTCATTCAGGTACCGGTAGAGTTCTTTTGGGTCCAGATCCTGTCTCTCAGCCTCCTGCCAGAACCCGACCTTAGAGGAACGCCACAGCTTGTCCGCATCTTTTACAAGGCCCTCTTCCCGGGAGCGTATATCAACTCCCGAATCATGTGTCCGGATGATCGAGACGATTTTTTCGATCAAAAGCGGGTCATAATCCAGAGATTTAAGTACTTGCCCGGCAATAGATGCCCCTTCCAATTCATGAATGTGATTTAGCCGGTCCGCCTCTTCGCCCTCTGCAAGAACACCGAAGGCTATGGAAATCTCCCGGGGGTCCAGCCTTGACCAGCCTACATCGTGCAAGATAATGGCCGGCTCCACAATCCTTGCGTTACCCCCTTCCTTTCTTATCAGGGTGAGGGCGTAGTCATGGGAGACCTGCGCATGGGCCATGTCTCCCCTGACCGCCAGGTATGGCTCGGCCTCTTGAAAAAGCCGGCGAATGAATTCGGACCATTCAGGGTCTTTCATTTGATCAGGCAATAGGTTTCTCTAAGAGCAAAAGGTTTGGTTTCCCCGGCATATCACGCCTCGGTTTCAATCAGCCGCAGAAATGCCTGGGCAGGGGGAGGGAGGTCCACACCCCTGGGAAAGACGATATCGGTTTGTACTAAGATAGGACCTTCCTCGATGTCAAGAGATTTCAAAAGCCCCATTCTGACCTCTAATTGGATTTCGGGCTTGTAGAGAAAGGATATGCCCTGTCCCTTGATGACATATTCCTTGATGAATTCCACGCTTTCGGCCTCAATGAGGACGGATGGTTTTACATCATGAGAACTGAGAAGGGAAAGTGTGGCGTACCTGGATCCGGAGCCATCCTCACGTATGATAATAGGTTCGTTTGCAAGTTCCTGAAGGGAGACCTTTTTACGCTTTGCAAATTTATGCTGTGGGGATACAACTAAGCAAAACTCCTCTTTTGTATAGGGCACCACATTCAACTTGCTTTGATAAGGGAGCCTTCCGATGGTGCCGAGATTGTACTTGAAGTCCATAACGCCGTCTGCGATTTTCCGGGAACTCCCCACATTCAGATAGACCTTAACTTTGGGATAGCGTTTCTGGAAACGGGAGAGAAGCCGCGGCATCAGGTGCCTTGCGAAGCTTCGGGTGGTGCCTATGGTGAGTGATCCCTGGGACAAGTCCGCATGGCCCTTCAAGACATACTCCATTTCCTCTACGATCTCAAATACCCGCTCTGCATAACCAAACAGCACCTCTCCCGCATCCGTAAGCTCGAGGCCTTTTCCGTATTTCCTGAAAAGCTTGAGATCCAGGTCCCGTTCTAAGGATTTTACCTGCATGGTGACTGCCGGCTGGGTGACATAGAGGGCCTCAGCGGCCTTGGTAATGCTCTTTTCCCTTACCGCGAGAAAAAAAGACCTGAGCTGGTTGAGGTTGATTCTCATAGGGGAAGTAATATAAGTAAATCTTTGGGTTTATAAGAAAAGCTTATGAGAGTATAAAAAAAAATGCTTTGACAAGTCAACAAAAAAACTAACAATATCTACAAAAGGGAATGAGGAATTGAGGAGCGACATACTAAGGTGAGATGGCTTCCATGACACCATATCGTATCATGTTCTGGCAGATCGAAGATGTTTGGATCTTCTACGTGTTGGCGGCATTGGCCACAGGGCTTTTTTTAGCAGGCGTAGCCGCCCACATCTGGGTGTGGAAAAAGAATGCAGGATCTTTAGAGGTTCCTTTTTCAAAGGAGGCACTCAAAAGGACGATCCTGGATACCTTCCTGGGCCGGCGCGTGCTTCAGGGCGACATAGCCGCGGGTATTATGCATCTCTTCCTGTTCTGGGGTTTTTTGTCCCTCTTCATCGGAACCGCTTTGCTGGCTATCCACGAATATCTCTTTTCATTCTTAACGGGCACTACTTATCTGGTCTATTCCCTGTGCATGGACGTGGGGGGGCTCATGCTCCTGGCAGGGATCATGTGGGCCCTCATCCGTAGATACATCCAGCGCGTCCCCCGGCTTGAAAGGCGATTGGAGGATGTCCTGGTACCGGCGTGGCTCCTGCTGGCTGCCCTTTCGGGTTTTATGCTGGAGGGCCTTCGATTGGCCTCCAAGCATCCCCAATGGGGCGCCTGGTCCTTTGTGGGGGGGTGGATGGGCGCGCCGTTTTCAGCCGCTACGGCCGAGGCCCTTTATCCATATCTCTGGTGGGGGCATGCGCTCCTGAGCCTGTGTTTTATTGCAGCGATCCCCTTTACCAAGCTTTTTCATATCTTAGGGGCGCCCGCGGGGATCTATTTCCAGGGGTCCGGCAAACAGGCCGTCCTGGATGTAGAGGAAGGGGCGGGAGAATTTGATCTGGGTGATTCGATCTTCTTTGATGCCTGTATGCGGTGTGGGCGGTGCGTGGAGGTTTGCCCCTCCACGGGGGCCGGTGAACCCTTTGCCCCCCGGGATTTCGTCCAGGCCATGCGGAGTGGCCTGTGGCAGGCGCATTTCCCATGGGGGGATATCCGGTTTCTAAGCAGGGGTGAAGAGAGCAAAGTGGATGAAAAATTCTGGTACTGCACCACGTGCCGGGCCTGCTTGGAGGTCTGCCCTGTCTACGGCGCCACCTTTGAGGCCGTAATAAAGAAAAGGGTCTTGGCCGTAGAGGAGGGAACCAATGTACCCAAGCTTATGAACCAGACCCTTGAAAAGGTTTTCAAGTACGACAATCCGTGGGAGTCATCCAAGCGGCAGCGGGGGGCCTGGGCAGAAGGACTGGATCTGCCCGATCCC
>JAFDAP010000087.1 GCA_019313765.1 Deltaproteobacteria bacterium
CTCCACTTCATATGTGTCTACTAATTCCTTTACCGTTTTTGCAGAGGATAATTTAGCGTTTTCAGACTTAAAAAGATTGATAGTATCTGTATGGAGCAGTTTACCCTGGGGATCAAGACACGCAATCTTACAGCCAGTACGAATCCCCGGATCTATGGCCATAACTCTTTTTTGACCGAGGGGCGGTGCGAGGAGGAGTTCCCTGAGATTATCCGTAAATACCTTGATCGCTTCTCTATCAGCCCGTTTTTTAGTCTCAAGCCTGACGTCTGTTTCCATTGAAACAGACAGGAGCCTCTTGTAGCTATCGTGCACCGCCTCCTTAACCTCGTGAGACGCTGCACCCTCCCCTTTAACAAACATGGCCTCTAAGAGTGCCAGTGCTTCATCCTGAGGGGGGCTTATTCGCAGATCTATAAAACCCTCCTTCTCTCCCCGGCGCATTGCAAGAACCCTGTGCGATGGTGCTTTTGGCACCGGCTCTTCCCAGTCGAAATAGTCCCTGAACTTGGCCCCCTCCGCCTCCTTGTCCGGAATTACCCTGGAGCGGAAGATCCCTTTCTGTGCATAGAGCGCCCGTATTTTTTCGCGAGCCCCCTGATCTTCATTTACCCACTCGGCTATTATGTCCCGGTTGCCGGCCAGCGCATCCTCTGCTGTTTCAACCCCCTTTTCAGGGTCAATATAGGCTGCCGCCTCTTTTACCGGATCAGTTTCAACCTTTTGATTGAAAATGAGTTTCGCTAATGGTTCAAGACCCTTTTCCTTGGCTGCTGTGGCCCGGGTACGCCGTTTCGGCCTGTACGGGAGATAGATATCCTCCAGGGTGGTCATGGTCTCAGCGGAAACAATTTTCCCATTAAGATCATCAGTGAGTAGCTCCCGCTCCATGAGTGATTTTAATATGCTCTCCCTCCGATTATCTAAGGCCTCCATCTGAGCCATTTTATCACGGATCGCAGTTATGGCCACTTCGTTCAGAGAATCGGTAACCTCTTTCCTGTAACGGGCTATGAAGGGGACTGTGCCACCCTCCTTGAGTAACAGGGCTGCGGCCTTTACCTGTCGGAGTGAGAGATTCAGTTCATGTGCTATTTTACTTAAATGCTTCTCGTTCATTTTTGTTCCTGAAATCGCTCCGCACTCATCCTTCACTCACCATTACCTTCACCATCCTATCCCCCTGCTGAATGGCGTCCACAATATCTTGCCCTTCGACCACCTTGCCGAACACCGTGTGCATACCATCCAAATGCGGCTGCGGTGAATGCGTGATGAAAAACTGGCTTCCGTTCGTGTTCGGCCCTGCGTTCGCCATGGAGATAACTTTTGCATCGTGCCTCAGCGGATTCTCCGCAACTTCATCCTCAAATTTGTAGCCAGGTCCCCCTCTCCCTGTACCCGTAGGGTCCCCTCCCTGGACCATAAAGTCGCTTATCACCCGGTGGAAAACTATTCCGTCATAGAAACCATCCTGGGCAAGAAAAACAAAGTTGTTGACCGTTTTGGGCGCATGTTCCGGATAGAGTTCCAACTCCATGTCGCCCCTGTTGGTTTCAATCGTTACCCGATAGGTTTTCTGCGGATCAATTTGCATTGCCGGCGGGTTATCCCACTGCTTCTCAGTCATTGGTCATTCCTCCTCTTTAAATTTTAGTCTTGGTTTTGAAAACAGAATTAATAGAGATCCTGTCTATCCATGCCTGCCCCGCGGAATGCGGGGGTATCTTTTTTAGACAGGATCTACAGGATCTACAGGCTTTTGGCTTCTTTGACTTTTCTTTCCCGCTGAAAACAATGTATCCAGTCAATCCTGTAAATCCTGTCAAATTTTTTTTGTAGAAAAATCAGGCGATTTCACGGGTTTTGTAGAAGCTGATATCAGGCCACTTCTCCATGTAGAAACCGAGGTTCCATTCACTGGTTGTCAGAAATGCCAGTGTGCCTTCAGAATCCCTGGCCATACAGGCGCTGTTTTTCTTTTCAAACTCAGTCATTTTTTTGGGATCGCCGCAATCAACCCATCTGGCGACTTTATAATCAACCGGTTCGTAAACAGCATCGACCCCGTATTCGGATTTGAGCCTGGCCATTGTAATATCAAACTGAAGAAGACCGACTACGCCTAACAAGTAATCGTTGCCCGTGACCGGACGGAAAACCTGTACAGCCCCTTCTTCTGCAAGCTGGGTCAGGCCTTTTTGCAGATGCTTGATCTTTAACGGATTTTTCAACATGACCCTGCGAAAATGCTCGGGCGCGAAATTAGGGATACCCGTGAATTTCAGCGGTTCTTTTTCAGAAAAGGTATCACCGATCTTGATTGTGCCGTGGTTATGGATTCCGATAATATCGCCTGGAAAGGCTTCTTCAACGTTCTCTCTCTCCCTTGCCATAAAGATCGTGGCATTTGCAAGAGAGATTTCCTTGTCGACCCTGTGATGCATCACTTTCATTCCTCGGGTAAATTTCCCGGAACAGATCCTGATAAATGCGATTCTGTCCCTGTGAGCAGGATTCATGTTTGCCTGAATTTTAAAGGCAAAACCTGAAAACGGTTTTTCATACGGCGAAACATTACGTGAGGTAGCAGTCCTGACATCCGGGGGCGGGGCCATCTCCACAAAAGCATCGAGCATCTCTTTCACACCGAAATTATTAATTGCGCTTCCGAAGAAAACCGGTGTCTGATTCCCCCTCAGGTAATGTTCAAGCTCAAACGGGTTGGCCGCCCCCTCAATTAATTCTATGTCATCACGAAGTTCATCGGCCTGGCTTTCAAGATACTCATCCAGTCTGGAATCAGACAGGTCTTTTATAACAATGCCGTTCCTCGCTGCTGTGTCCTGCCCGGGAGTAAACAGGTGAAGCTCATGATGATACAGGTTGTAGACCCCCCTAAACCTCTTGCCCATACCAATGGGCCAGGAGAGGGGCGTGCATTCAATCTGAAGTTTATTCTCGATATCATCAAGAATATCAAGCGGTCCCATCCCTTCACGGTCAAGTTTGTTTATAAATGTTATTATAGGGGTATTCCTCATCCTGCAGACTTCCATCAGTTTTTCCGTCTGGGGTTCGACCCCTTTAGCGTTGTCAATTACCATCAATGCGCTGTCAACAGCCGTAAGGACCCTGTAAGTGTCTTCTGAAAAGTCTTGATGCCCCGGAGTATCAAGCAGGTTAATTTCAAATCCCCTGTATCTGAACTTCATTACTGATGTTGTTATTGATATCCCACGTTCCTTTTCAATTTCCATCCAGTCGCTCACAGCATGCCTGGCTGCTTTTCGGGCTTTGACAGCCCCGGCCTGCTGGATAGCGCCTCCGAAAAGGAGGAGCTTTTCAGTCAACGTGGTTTTCCCCGCATCCGGATGACTAATGATCCCGAAGGTCCGTCGTTTATCAACTTCTTTTCTGTTATACTTTTCCATGTTCGAGTTACGAGTTACGAGTTACGAGTTACGAGTCGAAGGTCTGATACATTTTTCCAAACCAATTAATTTAACGCCATCATTTAATTATGTCAATAAAAAAATGAAAAACCACGGTGATGCGTTGGGGATTTTAAGACACGTCGGTGGCAGTAACGAATATGACACGGGTAAGGGAATATATGATGCTTCCTATTCATTGACACCTACGTCCTGATTTTGATAGTGTCATTTTCTTCATATTCTCAAAAAACCCTGGTCATGAAACAAACGGCTGGCCTGGCCTGCATCACTCGTCGGCCTTCGTAACGAGGTGGTGGATCGGACAGCCTGTAACAATGTGATAATACTCTTGAGACCTTTGAAAAATGTTCAATTTTGGTCAAGATCAAGGAAGGCGAAAATTTTAACCACAGGAATATGTTGAATATTTCGAGGATTGAAATTCGAGCCTGACGCCGAGATTGGCCAAAAGGGGGCGTTTTGCAAAGGTCTCATTCTTTGGAAAGGGATAATAATGGGTCTAATATCCGGATCCGGAAGCTTTACCAGATATCTAACAGACGGCGCTCTTCCGGAAAACTTCATGGAAGGCCTGTCTGAAAAGATCGCCCGATACTCCTTCCGGAATCTTGATGAAAAATCTATTGATGAACGCTCTGTGGGCTGGGTCAATGTCATGGACATGTTCGACAACCGGTTTGCGGGGCTTGAGTTTCTCAAAGAACCTTACATTGCCATGTCACTGAGGGTTGATGAGAGGAAAATTCCTGCAACAGCCCTGAAACAATACTGCTTAGAGGCTGAAGAAAAGATCAAGAAAGATGAGGATCTCGAATATCTGCCAAAAAGACATTGTTCGGATATAAAGGACGGTGTCAGGCTACGTCTCCTGAAGAGGGCAATTCCCGTTTCGAGATGCTACGACATGATCTGGAACTATAGTACCGGCCTTGTAATATTCGGTTGCACTACCAACAGGCTTTGCGACGAATTTGTGGAATTCTTTCTTCGGACCTTTGATATTCAGCTCCAGGCAATCTGTCCCTATACTCTTGCCAGCAGGTTCCTTGAAAAAGAAGGCACTTCACCCGATCTTCTTGACAGCCGGGACCCTTCAAATTCTTCGGAGGAGAAATAGTTATGCAGCTTTTGGAAAAGGTGAGAAAAACACAATTCCTGGGAACGGAGTTTCTTGCCTGGCTCTGGTTCAGGGCGGAAACGGACAGGGGTCTGTTTGACCTCGGCGGGAAGGGAACAGCAGAGCTCTGGTTTGACGGAAAGATCACACTCCAGTCAGAAAGAGAAAGGGGGGTGGAAACAATCATCTGTGCAGGCGAAGCTTCAAACATGAGAGAGGCCCGTTTCGCCCTGGCAGAGGACAAAGAGATCATCCAGGCTACGGTAAAACTGGTTATCGGCGACAACCAGTGGTCTTTTGTTCTTGATTCCACCTGGATGAATTTTAGCACTTTTAAGTCGCCCAAAGTAATGCAGGACAGAGCGGAGGACCCGGACGGGATTTTTTATGAAAAAATGTTCTTAATAGAAGAGGCGGTATCCGCAATGGATGAGATATATTCCTCTTTCATAAAACTCCGTATTTCTCCCGAATGGGCAGATCAGGAGCGTCCGGCACTTGTCAAATGGATAAGCGAAGGTAAGTATAGTGTTGCTGATTGAAAATTATGGAGAAATGGAAAATGAAAAACCAAAATAATCCGGATGCCATGGATTCAACAAACGTCGTTCAGTGGGATAGGGAGAATCGGCCTCTGGCACCCGATTTTCCCATTATCCCATTTATCGAAGGGGATGGCATTGGCCCTGACATCTGGGCAGCCGGCAAATCCGTTCTGGATGCAGCGGTGAAAAGAGCCTATGCTGGAAAAAGGAGGATATCCTGGCGGGAAATTCTGGCCGGAGAAAAAGCCCAAGCCCAGTATGGCCCGGCGAATCCACTTCCGAAAGAAACGCTCTCTGCCATATCTCATTACGGCGTGGCCATCAAAGGTCCCCTCACCACCCCCGTTGGGGGCGGATTTCGTTCCCTTAACGTGGCCCTGCGTCAGGCCCTTGATCTGTATGCCTGCGTGCGCCCGATCCGCTATCTTGAAGGCGTTCCCTCGCCGGTGACCCATCCCGAGCAGGTGGATGTGGTGATCTTCAGAGAAAATACGGAAGACGTGTATGCGGGGTTGGAGTGGCCCGCCGGTTCTGCCGAGGCGCGTGAGCTGTTAACACTCGTCAACGCCAAATCCGAAGCCGTGGGGGGCACGACCGTTTCCCTGGAGAGCGCCGTGGGTATCAAGCCCATGAGCCGAAAGAACACGGATCGTCTGGTTTCCATGGCTATTCGATATGCCCTGGAACACCATCGCGAAAGCGTGACCCTGGTGCACAAGGGAAACATCATGAAATACACGGAAGGCGCCTTTCGGGACTGGGGGTATAGGGTTGCGCGTGAGAAATATGGGGATGTCACGCTGACGGAAGCGGATCTGTATGAAAAATTCCAGGGCAAACAACCTGTCGGCCGGATTGTGATTAAGGACCGCATTGCCGATGCCATGTTTCAGCAACTCCTCCTACGCCCGGAAGAGTATGACGTAATCGCCACCCCCAACCTCAACGGGGATTATCTTTCCGATGCGGCGGCCGCCCAGGTAGGCGGGCTGGGGATGGCTCCCGGTGCCAATATCGGGGATTGTTGCGCCCTGTTTGAAGCCACTCACGGCACGGCCCCCAAGTATGCGGGCCAGGACAAGGTCAACCCAGGGTCCCTGATTCTGTCCGGG
This sequence comes from Deltaproteobacteria bacterium, assembly GCA_019313765.1. GTDB lineage: Bacteria > Desulfobacterota > DSM-4660 > Desulfatiglandales > Desulfatiglandaceae > JAIOSR01. Next base: position 6,233 of record JAFDAP010000087.1, read on the forward strand.
GTTGAAATGCTCCGGTTTATTCACTGGGACGAGGCGGCAAAACGCGTGGTTGTGGCGCTTAAAAAGACCATTTCGCAAGGGGTCGTCACCTATGACCTGGCCCGGCAGATGAAGGGGGCAAAGGAGGTCAGATGTTCTGAATTTGGCGCGGCCATTGTGGAAAATATGGTTTGAAAAATATAGCGCCTAATAAAGTTAACCTCTCTCTTTCATGGGCACATAGTCCCTTTTTTGAGGTCCGGTGTAGATCTGTCTGGGGCGGTGGATTTTCCATTTGGGATCGTCCGCGCTCTCCTTCCACTGGGCAATCCAACCGGGTAGGCGCCCAATGGCAAACATAACCGGGAACATGTTGAGGGGGATGCCTATGGTCCGCAGGACAATGCCGGCGTAAAAATCCACGTTGGGATAGAGATTGTGGTCAATGAAATAGCTGTCCTTCAGTGCCACTTCCTCTAACTTTTTTGCAATGGGCAGGAGGGGGTCTTCACGGTGAAGCTTTTTGAGAACCTTGTTGCACACCTTTTCCATGATGCGGGCCCTGGGGTCAAAGGTCTTGTACACCCGGTGACCGAAACCCATCAAACGAAAGGGATCGTTTCGA
>JAFDAP010000088.1 GCA_019313765.1 Deltaproteobacteria bacterium
GCCAACCAGTCCGCCCCGGTTTGCTCTCGCAATTCCGTGCTCAGTTCCCGGGCCAGCTTCGTGGTCCACGTTCCGACTTTCTCGTGGTTTTGAGAATCGAACCGGAAAGAAGGGGCCGCCACGCCAAGACAGGCCACGACCCTGCCCTTCTTATCGTAAACAGGAGCGGCGATTCTTACGACTCCGATACACATCTCCTGTTCATCATAAGCGTATCCGTTTTTCCTCACTGCCTCGAGTTCCTTTTCCAGGGCCTCAAAACCGGTAATGGTATGTTCGGTAATCCTGGGTAGTCCCATCCGGTCCATGACCCGTTTGAGCTTTTCGCCGTTCATGTGGGCCAGATAGACCTTGCCGGGCGCGGTCGCATGGAAATAGGGATAAGCGCTGCCGATCCTTGAAAAGAGTCTCACGGCCTCTGGACCTTCAACCTGCTCTATCAAAATAAGCTGATCCTTTACCCGGGCCGACAATTCAGCGGTTTCGCCGGTTAATTCCATCAATTCTTTTAAATATCCCCTGGCCTGGGACCGGAAACCCATTCGGCTCATGAAGATATTGCCTAAGTAAAGGAATTTAAACCCGAGCCTGTATGTCTTTTTATCCTGATCAAAGAGGAGATAACCGCTATCCCTGAGAACGCCAAGTATTCGCCAGAGGGAAGGTATAGGGATGCTCAGCCTATCGGCAATCGATTTGAGGCTCAGTTCTGATTCTTCCTCGGCCAGTAGTTCGAGGACCTTTAGTCCCCTGGCTAAGGCCGGGGCCTTTTTATTTGCATTATTACTTTTCATATTTGAAATTAAAATTTCACATACGATATTTTAGTATAGCAACCAAGTCAACAATTTTTTTCCATTGAAGCCGTTTTTTTGGCATTGACAATGCCGGATGCTTTTCCTACCTTTCTGAGGACACTTACAATTTAAAACAGGTTTGAAAATTTCAATACTTTTAGAATGCAAATCATTGCAGACAATATACAGATCACAAATCCGGTTATTGCCAGGGCCTTAGGTAAAATGGACCCTTTGCCCGTTCAAGACCTGGCAAAAAAATGTGAAGCAGCGGGCGCCGACATTATTGATATCAATCCCGGGCCCCTCACGCGGGACGGGGAAGAAAAGATGACCTTTCTTGTGGAGACTGTTCAGCACGTTTGCGGCCTTCGCCTCTCCTTGGATACTTCCAACCCTTCGGCAATGGCAGCCGGACTCAAGGCGTGCAGGGAAAAACCGGTCATTAACGGATTTTCCTTAGAGCCCGCAAAACTTGAAAAGATTCTTCCCCTTGCCACGGAGTTCGACTGCGATATCATAGGCTTTCTCCTCTATCCGAACGGGATGGTGCCGGGCAATGCCGAAAAACGCCTCAACCTGGCGGTTCAGCTTTTTGAGGCATTCAATGAAAAGTGCATTGAACCCCAAAGGCTGATTATAGATCCGGTACTTGTCCCTCTCATGTGGGAGGATGGGTCCAGGCAGGCAATGGAACTCCTGACCGTTATAAGGATGCTCCCGGATCTCGTGGGCTTTCCTGTTAGGACCATCGTTGGTCTATCCAACCTGACAAGCGGCAAAGGTCCTAAAGAAAAGAAACTCTTTTTGGAAGAAGTTTACCTTCCAATGCTTGCCTCGGCCGGGCTTGATATGGTTCTGATGAACATATTCAATCAGAACACGCTCTCCGTAGCTAAGGCGTGCGAATCAATCATCCGTCAGGGAATCTTTTCCTGGGAAGATGTGCCGTAAGGTATGTCATGGATCCGGCGATTCACTTTTAAGCGCTGAGGTTTTGCTTGCCATATGACGGGATTTGATACATTCTATTGTAACCGTTCACGGGTTTAAAGGTTCAGAGGTTCAAGGTTCCATTCTCGTCCTCGGACCGTATTTGGAATGTGTATTTACGAGAAAAGCGTTATCTTCCTCAGGCTTAATCCAAAATTTGGAGACAAATTGGCAATTACTTGGGAAAATGAGCATTTTTAACGAGGACTTCGGGGCTTCAATGCCTTCTTTGTCCTTAACCTTGAACGTTGAACCCTGAACCTGTGAACGGTGACATTCTATTTTAGAGCGAGGAGGGAAATAGTGGTCTTAAAAGGGAAAGAGATTGAAGATCTGGGGCAGTTTGCAATAGAGGTCATCCGTGGTTCAGGTGAGAAGGCGTTGTCCTATTATGGTAAAGGCAGGTATCAGATGAAGTTCGACGAAGGCCTGGTAACAGAGGCCGAAATCCAGCTAACGGAGTTTTTTCAGGATCAACTCCAGGCCCATTTTCCGGAACACCAGATCTTTAAGAACAACCAGAAGGACCATGAATACACCCATGAGGGGAAGAAATCCGTATGGATATATGACCCATTGGACGGGGTAGCCAACTTCCAGGCGGGAATCCCAATATGGGGTATGTCTTTGGCGCTTATTGAGAACTTCTGGCCGGTTTTCGGAGTATTTTATATGCCCGCGACCGGCGATCTATTTCAGGCACAGGCGGGGAACAAGGCGTTCCGCGGAAAAAAAGAGCTCAGAATTTCGGCTCAGGAGAGTATTAATAATGAAAGTCTTCTTCTAACCTACTCTCGATTTCACCAGCACTACCGTGCCACATTTCCCGGAAAAATCCGCAGTCTGGGATGCACTGCCGCCCACATATGCTATGTTGCCATGGGCCGTGCGGAGGCCGCTGTCATTGCCAACGAGTCTTATCCGGGGCTTGCTGCAGCATGTATCATTGTGGAGGCGGCAGGAGGGAAAATATCCAAGATGGACGGGACCAGTTTCTTTCTCAATGAATACTTAGATGGCGCGAAAATTGACGAACATCTTTTGGTGGCTTCCCCTGAGACCTCCTCACAGGTTCTTAAGTGCCTGCAAAAGACGTCATAGAAGTCTGTCCGAGAACTTACCAAACTTGTCATTTCGAGCCCCGCAATGCGGGACGAGAAATCTTATTGTATTGAAAATGAGTAAGTTTTTAGATTTCTCCCGGAGCCTGCCCTGAGCGTAAATACTAAGATTCCTCGCTTCGCCCTCCGGGGCGTAAGCCCTACGGGCCGGAGGCTCGGAATGACAGAAGCGAAGGGGTGGAAATGACATGAAGACATATTCTCGGACAACCTCCTATCCTTCCTCAACTGACCGGGATAGATAGCGGGCAGACCGATGCCGTTCTCAGTTCCGGGTAGAGGACGCGTCTTTTCTTACTGAAAACTGCAGGTTCTCGATCATTTCAAGATCATTTTCCAATGTCCGGCCGCTTGTCGTCAGGTAATTTCCGGTCATAATTCCGCTGGCCCCCGCATAAAAAACCATGGGATGAAGCTCTTTGAGCTTGGCCTCCCTTCCTCCGCAGACCAGGATGTCTTTGCCGGGCAGCACATAGCGGAACATGGCGATGATCTTAAGGCAGCGAAGGGGAGTCAATGCCCTCACGTTTTCGAGACGTGTCCCCTTAATGGGTGTAAGGAAATTGATGGGCACGGAATCCACATCCAGCTCCCTGATAGTCAGGGCCAGTTCAAGGACCTGCGAATCCGTTTCCCCCATGCCGAATAACCCTCCCACACACACCGAGAGCCCTGCTTCTTTGGCCGATTTAATGGTTTCGACCCTCTCCTGATAGGTATGGGTCGTACAGATTTGGCTGAAAAAGCTCTCACTGGTTTCCAGGTTATGATGGAGTCTTGTAACCCCGGCCTCCTTTAAAAGAGCAAAGTCCTTACGGTCAAGAATGCCAAGGGACGCACAGTATCCCAAATCATGGACGTCCAGTTCCCGGATTGCATTGGCAACCGCTGCCACTTCTTTCCTTAAGAGCCTTTTTCCGCTCGTAACAATTGAATACCTGTTTATTCTGCCATTTGCGGCGGCTAAAGCGCCCGCCTGCAATTTGTCCTTTGCAAGCAGGGGGTAAACAGGTGCATCTGTCCTGGCAAAGGCTGACTGCGCACAAAACGCGCAGTCTTCAGTGCATCTCCCGGATTTTGCATTGCAGATGGTGCAGAGGTGAATTTCCCTGCCAAAATAAAATTCACGGATAAAGTCCGCTCCGGCAAAAAGATCAAAAACCCGACGTTCAGGCATGTCAATCATTTCCTTGAATGCGTCAGCGCCGGGCACATCCCCTGTCACGATCCTTTCAGCAAGGTTGAGATATTTGTGTTTGTCCATGAGCCTTTATACTTCGCTGATCCCGAACGGTCAAAAAGTTTTTACGAATTTTACGATACGTTAGATTTTATAAAATGTAAGGTCTCAATATGGGATATTCATCCGGCCTGCTTCTTAAAGGCCAAATCTCCACCATTGAAAATGGCTTTAATCCGAATTTCGTTGAAAAGTTGCTTTTTTATGTAGAAAAATGCCCCGAAAGATGTTAAAAGAAAATATACTGTTGTGCGATAAACAGACGATTCTAAATTCATTTTGGATTTTGAAACCACGTCCATTGAGACTGTTTCGTAATGTCATTCCGAGACGATAGCCGAGGAATCTTATGTTCGCAAGTGCTTATTTTAAAAGATTTCTCTCCTCTGTCGAAATGACATAAAGAGCTAAAACCAGTATTACGACACAGTCTCCTCGGCCGTGGATTTTTTATCTATAAGGGGTAATCGAATGGAGACAATACCAATAACCAGGGAAGGACTTGAAAAGCTGAAAAAAGAATTAATCAACTTGGAGAAGGTGGAGAGGCCCCAGAACATCCGGGCCATTGAGGAAGCCCGGGACCATGGTGATATAAGTGAAAATGCGGAATATCATGCAGCCAAGGAGAGGCAGTCATTTATAGCGGGAAGAATCAACGAATTACAAACGGCTATTGCCAAAGCAGAAGTTATCGAGGTGGAAGACAGTCCTGCAGATCGTGTCGTGTTCGGGCGTACCGTTTTATTATATAATATCGAGACCGATGAAGAGGTTTCGTATCAACTGGTAGGGACATATGAATCCGCCCCGGAGAATGGCCGGATTTCAGTAACCTCCCCATTGGGTCAGGCCCTGATCGGCAAAGAGAAAGGTGATGAGGTAACGGCCAGGACCCCCGGGGGAATCCTGGAGTATGAAATCCTGGAAATTAATTAGGAACCATGACTGTCACAATATTTATTCACGGGCTTGAGAGCAGCAACAAGGGAACAAAATCGATCTTCTTCCGCGAGAGATATCCGGATATGATCATTCCCAACTTTGCGGGTGATCTTGAGACAAGAATGGAGAAACTCGAGAGCGTGCTTTCGGGAAAAACGGGTATCAGGCTCGTTGGGTCCAGTTTCGGTGGCTTGATGGCCTCAATTTTTGCCATGCACAATGAATCCAGGGTAGAAAAGATGGCCCTTCTTGCACCGGCCATTAACCTGATGCATTTCGCCCGGCACGGGAATAAACAGGTATCCGTACCGGTCTGGGTCTTTCACGGCACGAATGACCAGGTAATTCCCTTTGACGAGGTGGAAACCGTTGCCAGGGATATGTTTACCGATCTCTCATTTAATGCGGTCGATGACGACCATTTTCTTCACAAGACCTTTAAGACCATTGACTGGGACGGCATTCTTCTATAGATGACCTCACTGACAGGGCTTTTTTTACGAGGCGAAACAGGCTGAATGATAGTCCAGATTTATGAAATTCAGACCCCCCATGATGCAGAGAAGTGCATCCAATTGGGAGTGGACCATATAGGGAGCGTGCTTTTGTCACAGGATGAGTGGTGCGTTCAGGAGCTTAAGGAGGTATTCCTTGCAACACAGGGCACGGACGCCAAGCACAGCCTGATCCCCCTTTTCAGGGATATGGACACCCTTTGTCGGACCCTGGACTACTATCAGCCCCACTTTGTCCATTTTTGTGACAGCCTCACGGACGATAACGGCAATGAAACGGAACTGGAGGAATTCATCAGGTTGCAATCGAGCCTGAAACAGAAATTCCCCGGTGTCCGTATCATTCGTTCCATTCCCATACCCCGGAATGGTACATCCCCTCATTTTCCCACACTCAAAATTGCCCGAGAGCTTGAGCCGGTCAGCGATATTTTCCTGACGGATACATGGCTCGGCAAAGAGCCCGTGAAAGGCTATATCGGCATCACCGGCAAGACAGCGGACTGGGAAATGGCACGGGAACTTGTCATTCAGAGTAACATCCTGGTTATTTTAGCAGGAGGCCTTTCCGCCGAAAATGTGTACAACGCCCTTATGAAGGTTTCACCTGCCGGTGCTGATAGCTGCACGCGTACCAACAGGGTGGATCAGGAAGGAAAGCCCATACGGTTTGAGAAGGATTTCAGCAAGGTGGAGGAATTCGTAAAAGAAACACAAAGGGCTGAGAAAGCGATTCACATTAAGAAAGAAGGCCTAATAGTTGAGTTGAACGAGTTGAAAGAAGAACTCAAGGAAAGAGAGGCATCCCTTCCCGCTCATTCTGTAAGGCCCCATCAGCTTATTGCCATCGAGGATCTTGAAGAGGCAATTGAGGCCAAAGAAATGGAGATCAAAAGTATGTAAATTTTTACCAAAAAGTGGAATAAAATTGCCCACATTTTAGTATTTTTTTTCACAGTTTTTTCCCTTCTTTTTTCATCAAGCCATCTAACCATTCGAAACTTATCGACAAATGCTCACTATCATAAATTTGGTATGATTCTTTCATATGAAATGGATATGCACGTCTTTGTTTGTGTAATTTTAGGGCAAAAAAGGAATGATAACTCTTATGGAAACTCAACTTAACAATATTATTGAAGATAGAGCAGATTCAGGTCCTATAGAACTAAGGATAGACAATATTATCCAATCATTTCAGGAGATAGACAGGGTCGTTGAG
>JAFDAP010000089.1 GCA_019313765.1 Deltaproteobacteria bacterium
TAACTGGCGGGGCGCTCACAACTTCTGGTGGGAACAGCTCTACATGTCCTTTCCGCTCTTGGGCGGCCATCTGTACGTGGGCCGCATGACGGGCGGCAATTGGGCCTATTCATTTCAGGATGGCGAGGACAACCGTGACAGGATCAAGTATGTCCGCAAGTTCGGGCACATCCTGGGTGTACTCGTGTTTGAAAAAAGGGTAGAGGCAGACGGAACTCCTCTTACTATGGTCCCTGCTGCTGGAGACGGTTGGGACGTATCACACAGTGACAGGAATGCCTATGCTCTTGGCGCTGTTGTTCCTTTTAGCAAAAATGTAATCTGGAAACCGCTGTACTATCACATTGACGAACAGCGATATATTATGCCTAACAAGGGTAACGGATACCTTTCCGTATTAATGAATGCATTAACCCTGAAATTCGGAAATTTTGGACTGGATACGGAGTTTAATGTGCATTTTGCCAATCTGGAAGACGCTTTTCTCGTTGCCGGCCAGACAAAAGACATTGATGAAACGGCCCTTTCCTGGTGGTTGGATGCGCACATGACATTCGGACCTGCCGAGATTGCCGGTGGATTCTGGTGGATCGAAGGTTCGGACACAACCACCAAACCCTGGGAAACCAAAAATCTAACTAATTCTATTGGCGCCAGATTTCAACCGCTGTACCTGTTCTTTTCGGAGGACGTTGGTCTCTTGTTTGACGCATCAGGTGTGCCCAATGGGACTGCTGCACTTGGAGGTACCAGCGGCATGCTGGGTCTTTTCATGCGTGGTGCTTACAAGATCTCCGACAGCATGAAACTTGAGGGTATTTTAGCATATGTGGAAGCCGATGAAATGCTCCGGGGAAGCCACTGGAATGGGATAAAAGCTGCCGATGATGACCTCGGTTTGGAATTTGACCTTAATTTCGAGTGGAAGTTTATGCCCAATATCAAGTACTGCGCAGGCTTTGCCTATCTCGATGCCGGCGGTTACTGGGATACTTTTGCTTTTCCCGGTAATGGTGTCGGTACTTCCGTGGACAACGATGTGTGGGCATTGCATCACAAGCTGGTCATCAACTGGTAAACACTTTTAACCTTAACAAACCCCGGGGGGCCTGCCCTCCGGGGTTTTTTTGTGTAAGCGTTCAGAGGTTAAGTGTCAATTTGACTTAGTCCTGATTGACGGTATTTTATCTTGACTTGGTGTTAGCTTAAAGTGTAAACTTCTAAATGTATATTCAGACAGGAGAAATACCATGAAAGCAACGGCAAAAGACATGCGTTTCAAGACAAAAGAAATATTGGCTGCAATAGAACGCGGAGAGGAAGTTATTCTTACTTACCGCGGAAAAGAAAAGGCCAGGATTATTCCAATCTCACAAGAGCAATCTACGAGTAAGGATAAGGAAGAACCCCTTTTCGGAATCTGGCAAACAAACAAACGTGTTGCTGATGTGAATGCCTATCTTGATGAACTCAGGGGATGACTGTACCTCCATCCCATATTATCAAGCATTAACTTCCTTATTCCTGACCAACTGAGTTAAAACCGACCTAATGTATGCAGTATATCCCAACCCCTTTTGTTCTGCCTGCTTCTTGATCCCATCTACGATTTCCCTGTCAATTCTTATGGAGATCCCGATCTTCTTTGGTCGTTCAAACACAATATCCCCATCTTCCAGCTTATCCCATTCATCTGCCACAGAATGAGTCCTCCAATACTCTCTTACCGCCCCTTTTTCCATTTAAGCCCTTTGTCCAACAGAACAATCACAAATCCTATCAATACAACAACTCCAAAAAGCAGAAAAACCAGGGTTAACGCATTCATTACTGTACCTCCATCCCAAATTATTAACCCGGCAACTCCAGACAATACCGTCCCATAAAAGAGATAGGGGTAAAGAAATTCCGAACATAAACGGCCAACCAGGGAATCAGCATATTGTTTCAATGTCGTACTCTATAAAAATCTTATCCCCGGTTACAATTATTAGACGATGAATTTCCGCACTGGCAATTATCATCCTGTCACAAGGATCATTGTGTATTGCCGGTAATTGTGTTGACCGTATACAGATTTCGAGATCAAGTGGAAGAACCTGGAGATCGTGATGTTTAACAATGATCCTGAACCAATCAGCAGGTAAGGCAGGCAGGATGAGTTTTCTCTGCACATATTTAATTCCAACCTCAAAACCACTGATAGCCGAGACATAAACAAACGGTTCCTCTCTCAACCTCTGGCAGATTTTTTTGGACAGATGCCCTCCACCTTGAGCAAGCCACAATAAGGCGCATGTGTCGAGCAGCATCAGGCGCTAATCTCCGGCCATTCATCTTCTGTTAACGGTTCGGTTGGGTCATAGTCAATTTTGATGCGGCTCATTACAGGATGCAGAGCAATACGGTCCCGCCGTTTGTGTGGCACCAGGTCAGCAACTGGTTTACCATGGCGGCAAATGAATATGCTTTCGCCTGTTTTTTCAACTTCTGCCAGCAGAGCAGAGAGTTTGGTTTTCGCTTCATGAACCTGAACAACTTTCATAATGACCTCCTCGACTTATAAAATCGCTTTCGCGATTTTATGAAACGCGGCTACGCCGCTATTTAAAAAAAGGAACTTCCTATACAATTGATAAATTGCACAAGGTCCGAGATGTTTAATTGCCGAATTTTAGTTCTTTAGACTAAGTTTGTCAAGTCATTAATTGGCAGATCGGGAAAACCAGAGTAAACATATTCATTGCTGTACACTGATCCCATATTATCAAGCGTAATAGCCCATGGATTCCCGCGTATCCAAGATGCTGCTTGCGGTGCGCGGGAATGAGATAAAAACCTGTCATTCCCGTGAAAGGTGGAATCCAGCATTTTTTGTATGCAAAGGCACTTACCGTTGACACCAAATTCTGGATTCTGTCTTGCTGGACTTGATCCGGCATCCAGAAGTCGACCTATGGCCATGAACTAAAATAGCCATTATCCAGATCGTTCTGACTGGATTCCGGCTTTCGCCGGAATGACGGACTGGCAAACGTCGTTGTAGGATTAAGAAACGGGAAAGATTCCGGAACGGGATTTCATAAAATTGCGGTAACTGCTCAGGTTCAACGTTCAGAGGCTCCCCGCCCAGCGGGATCTTCGACACGGTTCAAGCCCGCCCTGGTGCGACCTAACGTGCGCGTTAAAACGGTTCTTCTGAACACTATGCCCAGGGATTCTATGAAAAGTACTCCTAAACCAGGTCTGGGCCAGGGGTTAGATTAGCGAATTCTTTGTTGCAGAAGAGATATGAAGAAAATCCCGATAAAATCGGGATTAACCTTGAACTGTGAACCGTGAACCTGACAACCTGAGTTACAAATTGCGGAGCAATTTTATAAGTTGACAGATTTTCCATCGCTGCTACCATGCATTCACTATGAACATCTCCCCTTTTATCCTTACCTGTTTTTTCCTCTCCGGCCTTGCCGGGCTCATCTATGAGGTCCTTTGGGTCCGCATGATCGACAAGGTCATCGGGAGCGCCCCCTTTGAGGTGGCCACGGTCTTGGCGGTCTTTATGGGCGGCCTTTCCTTGGGGAGCTATTTAGCCGGCAGGCGCATCGACCGCATACTCGAAAAAAGAAAACTCTTGTCCCTGTACGGGAAATTGGAAGTGGCAATCGGCCTGTACGGAATAGTGCTTCCCATTTTCATGGTCATGGTCAAGCCTGCATATTCCTTTGCCTACAATCATCTATTCCAGTCCTTCTGGATCTACTCCCTTTTCACATTCTTTGGGTGTACATTCCTTCTTATCCTGCCCACCGCACTCATGGGCGCGACACTCCCGATCCTGTGCCGTTTCTATGTGACCCACCTGGACCATCTTGGTGCACGCACCGGCCGTTTGTACGGTATTAATACAATTGGCGCGGCCGTGGGGGCCTGTCTTGCCGGGTTCTTTCTCATTCGGCATTACGGAGTGTGGGGTTCAATATTTTTTGCAGCGGGCATAAATTTCTTAGTGGGCGTATCCTGCATCTTTATGGGACGAAGAGGTATTGCATCCGGGCAAAATCCCCCTAAATCCCCCTTTAAAAAAGGGGGACTTCAGGGTGGCCGGGGGGGATTTTCAGGCAATAATCGTAAAAACGATCTTAATTCAACAACATCGTTGTCAGAGGGAAGGGTCATCAACTGGTCCCTCTGGATATTTGCCGTCTCCGGCTTTTGCGCCATGGCCTATGAGGTCATCTGGGCCCGGCTTTTGGGACTCATTATCGGGCCTACGACCTATTCCTTTACCCTTGTCATAGCGACCTTTATTATCGGCCTGGCCCTTGGGAGCCTCTTCTTCGGTTGGCTCGGAGACCGGGTCAGCAGGGTCTTTCCCTTACTGGTGCTCACCCAGATCGGCGCGGCCCTGCTGGCCCTGTTTGTCAGCCAGTTTTTAGGGAACAGTCAGTTTTTTTTCGCCAAGCTGATCTACACTTTTCAGGACCGTTTCAACGAGATGATCCTGGTTCAATCCATTATCGTATTTTTAGTCATGTTAGCCCCCACCCTGCTGTTGGGCGCCACCTTCCCTTTAGTGGCCAAGATCTATGCCCGGTCCCTGCCCCATGTGGGAAGATCCATTGGAACCGCATATGCACTCAACACCATCGGCGCAATCTCCGGATCCTTTATTGCCGGTTTTGTGCTCATCCCGTTTTTGGGAAAAGAGAACGGTTTGAGACTGATCATTGCCTTTCAGCTTTCATTCAGCCTTTTAGCCTGGTGCGTTGTGGGGCTCAGGGCGAGACAAAACGTCTCTAAATGGATCTCTTTTTTTTGTATGGCCATGGTCGGAATCACGCTTTTGCTCAATTTCCCCTCATGGAACCGCCAGTTACTTTCCTTTGGCAGGTATCACAATTTTAAGGACATGGAAGGCGATATACTCAGGACCTCTTTCATGGATGCCTTGATTGCCGGGCCGAAGATCTTGTCCCGGCACGAGACAGGCCGGGAGATCGTGTTTTACGGCGACGGCACAGGCGGGTTTACTACCGTTGAAAAACTGACCGACAGCCTTGGCACAATAAAATATACACTCTTGAACAGCGGCAAACCGGATGCCTCCTCCCATGGGGACAGGTCCACCCAGACCCTTCTTGCACATGTCCCGCTCATTTTTCATCCGGACCCCGAAAATGTCATGGTCCTTGGATTAGCCAGCGGCATGACCGCGGGCGAGGCCCTCCTTTATCCCATAAAACGCATGGACGCACTCGAAATCAACCGGCAGGTGGTCAAGGCGTGCGAGTTCTTCAGTCCGTGGAACAACAACTGCCTGAATGACCCGCGATCCCGCATCATTGTCCAGGACGGCAGGAATCACTTGGAGCTGACCGGAGAGACATACGACGTGATCATTTCCGAACCTTCCAATCCCTGGATGGCCGGTCTGGCCAACCTCTATACCCTGGAATTTTTCCAAACGGTCAGGCGGCATCTTAATGATAACGGCATCTTTGTCCAGTGGATCCATTCCTATGAAATGGACTGGTTCACCTTCAGCATGGCCGGAAGGACATTTGCCGAGGTCTTTCCGGACGGGCTTTTAATGACCACCCTGACGGGTGTGGGCGACTATCTCCTTGTGGGATTCAAGAGCAACAAGGGTTTCGACCCGGATGTGGCCCAAAAAAACCTGCGATATGCACAAAAATCAAGTAACATGTCCCTTAAAGACCCGAGGCTCCTTTTTCGCCTGATTGTATCCGAAGACTTGAAATCCCTGTTCGGGCCCGGCCCCCTCCATACGGACAACCGGCCCCTCTTGGAATTTGCAGCGCCCAAACAGCTTTACAAAATCGACGCCTCCATTGAAAAAAGGATGGCACGAAGGTCTTCTCTGTCCCGAAAGACAAAAGAAATAATTGAGGCGACCGATAACACGGACGCACTGTTGGATATGGCGGAGTTTTCCGCATCCGTCTATGCACCGACCTTCGGGACTCTCGATCCTGATCTGATTACACCTGCTCAAGGAAAAAGATATCTCGACATACTTGAGACCTACTGTAAACATAACCTTGTTTCGGATTACGGGATATTTCCGAACCGGAAGTTGAGAGAAAAATGCGCTCTGCTCCAGGCAGCCGGAATCCGCAAGCATTTGGCGTTAAATCCTGAAGATGCGCCGGCCTGGCACAGCCTGGGTCTGGCCCTCAAACAGTCGGGCAAGACAGATGAGGCCATTTTCGCCCTTCAAGAGGCCGTATCCCTGGATCCTTTCCACGCTAAGGCCTACAACAACTTAGGTGTTGCCTACATGGAACAGGGAGACATTAAAAAGGCTCAGGAGGCATATCTCAAAGCCATTTCCATTAATCCAGCCCATTCAAAGGCATACTTTAATCTGGCCCAGATTGCCCTGAGGATGGGAGAAAGGGATAAGGCCGTTTCATACTTGCAAAAAGGTCTTACGTATGAAAATAATCCCAGAGCCGGAAGACTCCTTAAGGAGCTTCAGTAAGGATTGTAAAAACCCTGGCCCAGCCTCCGGCCCGGAGGGAGGATCAGGCTTTGGTTATCCCCAGAGGGGATTTGCTTTGTTGGAATTTCATCGAGTTATTGAAATTACAAATAACAAATTACAAATAACAAACAAATTACAATGACCAAAATTCAAAATAACAAACAAGAAAAAGATGAACGTCGAAGGCGTACCATAGTTCACCGTTGGAAGTTCCATGTTCGATGTTGGACGTTCGTTTTTTAATCCGGTTTTGGTCATTGAATATTGGAATTTGAGATTTATTTGTAATTTGGTGCTTGGGATTTGTATT
>JAFDAP010000090.1 GCA_019313765.1 Deltaproteobacteria bacterium
AGGAACCTGCATTCAACTTACCTGCGGTGTGGATACCGGAGGATAAGAAAGAGGAGTCTAAGCTTGCAGGTTATACGGTCGTTGATAATGTTACAGTAATGGCTACGCATTTGACCGAGATTATCCGAAAACACTCATCGGAAATGTTAGGCAGGCAGGAAGTTCAAGGCCTGTTAGATAACCTGAGCAAGGCATTTCCAAAGGCGGTTGAGGAGTTGGTGCCGAATCTTCTTTCTTTAGGTAATGTGCAAAAGGTTTTGCAAAGTCTTTTACAGGAGCAGATATCTATCAAAGATATGTTAACAATTGTTGAGACGCTCGCTGACTATGCGCCATATACAAAGGACCCTGAGCTCTTGACCGAATACGTCCGGCACAAGCTTTCCAGGTCTATAGTCAGCCCTTACATAGGAGAAGATGGCGTGTTGAAACTGATAACCATGGCCCAGGATGTAGAGGACGTGCTCCTTAAAGGGATACAGAAAACAGAACACGGATCGTATCTTTCCATTGATCCAAAGGTTGCAGATCCCATTATTACTTCCATCAAAAAGGAGTCGGAAAAGGCCATGGCAATAAATGTCCAACCTATTCTTATGACTTCACCCACGATACGGAGACATTTAAAGAAGATGGTGGAATATTTTGTCCCTTCCTTAATGGTATTGTCCCAGAGTGAACTCTTAAGTGATATGAGGTTTAAATCCATCGGAGAGGTAAGTTTGAACTATGCAGACTAATATATACCGTGCGAAAACAATTAAGGAGGCCACCGCAAGAGTTAAGAATTCCTTAGGACCGGATGCAATGATAATCTCTACTAAGAGATTAAGGGGAAAGGGGGAAAATGATTTGTTTGAGATATCCGCAGTGCCGGGAGGGACTGAAACTTACAATAAGATTTCGAATCCCTTTAGCGAGGTAAACGCCCAGCTAATGAGCATAAAAGAAATGATGCTTCTCCTGAATCATTCAGACTCTACCATAGAAAAATTGATGGTGAATCCTGCTGCCCTCACTCTCTATGCAAAATTGATAAGGGAGGGAGTTGACGATCATTATGCACGGAATATCCTGGAAAGGACTGGAGCACTCAAAGAGGGCTCTCACCATCACGCGGATAATATCAAGAAGAAAGGGATCAAGGAGCTAATGAATGTTATAGATGTAACAGATCCATTTGAGGGAAAAGACAACAATCAGATAATTGCGGCGCTTATTGGGACGACAGGCGTAGGTAAGACCACTACAATTGCAAAGCTTGCTGCACAGCTTATGCTTAAGGCTAAAAAAAAGGTAGGCTTAATCTCGATAGACACCTATCGAATAGGGGCCATAGAACAACTAAAGACGTATGCAAATATTTTGGGTATCCCTTGCTTCCAGGCATTTAAAAGGAAAGATTTACTATTTGCCCTTAGAAAAATGGAAGGAAGAGATGTTGTCTTGATCGACACAGCAGGACGAAGCCAATACGATAGGTCCAGGATAGAGGAACTAAAGACAATGATTGCCGGTGATTTAGCTATTAGCTCCCACCTCCTGCTGAGTGTCGGAACTGTGCAGTCAGAGATGCTCAAGACGGCTATTAGCTTTGGTCCATTAAAGTTTCAGACCTATATATTTACCAAGATAGATGAAGCAGAAAGGTTCGGTTCAATTATAAATCAGATAATAAAATTACGATTACCCATTTCATACATTACTACCGGACAAAATGTTCCGGAGGATATTGAGCGGGCAGATAAGAGAAATATCTTAAACCTGTTACTAAATAAAAACTAAATAGTATCCGAACGAATACTAATCAAATCCGTCATTTCGAGCAAAGCGAGAAATCTTATCATGCTGAAATTACAGGTCTTAAAGATTTCTCCCTGCGGTCGAAATGACAAAAAAGGGGTTTTCGTTCAGGCACTAAATAAATCCGTAAACGTTCAAGAGTTCAAGGGTTAAGAGGTTCAAAGGTTCAGGGTTAACCGAAAACCTGAACGATGAATCCTGAATATCCTGTTAATCCTGTCAACAAAGTCTCTTTAGGAGAATATAAAAATGGATCAGGCCACACATTTAAGAAGGATAATAAAGGGAGAATCCGACAAAATATATAAGCTCACGAAAAATGATGAAAATGGATCATTTTTCACAGCAAATACCCCCAGGGTTGTTGCCGTTACCAGTGGCAAAGGCGGTGTTGGTAAAACGAATATAGTTGGTAATCTTGCTATTGCGTGTCAGCGGATGGGGAAAAGGGTTTTAATCTTTGATGCTGATCTCGGATTGGCTAATATTGATATTATCTTTGGCTTTAACCCGAAGCATAACATTGATGAAGTCATCAGTGGAGAAAAAGAGCTATCTGATATTATCGTTAAGGGACCGGAAGGTGTTTCAGTCATTCCAGCCAGTTCCGGTGTCCAGGAACTGGCCAACCTGACGGAAGGCCATAAGATAAACCTGTTAAATGAATTTGATAACTTGAACAGCATGTACGATATTTTGTTGATTGACACTGGCGCGGGAATCTCCTCCAATGTTATCTATTTTAACCTGGCAGCGCAGGAAAGGATCATAGTTTTGACCCCTGAACCCACGTCAATCACGGATGCATACGCCCTTTTGAAGGTCATGTTTTACCAGCACGGGACCAAGACTTTTTTCCTTTTGATAAATATGGCTAAAAGCGAAAAAGAGGCAAAATCAGTTTACGAAAACCTGACTAAGGTAGTGGACAGGTTTTTAGGAGACATATCTATAGAGTATGCCGGATATATTCCAAGGGATAATCTCCTGGAAAAGGCGGTAAGCAGAAGAGAGCCGGTTTTATGTTGTTACCCTGAAGCACCCTCATGCAACGGTTTTAAGGAATTAGCTAATTATTTATTAAACCGGACGAATAATAGACCGGATGATGGAAATATAAAATTTCTCTGGAAAAGATTGATGGGCGAAACAGCGGGTTAAGATAATGATGGCGCAGATTAATAAATACCAGCAGGCTTTACAAACTGACCAGGGCTTTATGGATAAAAAGTCCAGAGAAGACCTTATTCTCAAATACGCCCCGCTTGTTAAATATATTGCGGACAGAATGGCGATTCGACTTCCGCCTAATGTATCGAGTGAAGAATTGACGAGTGCGGGAATAGTGGGGCTATATGATGCCCTTGAAAAATTCGATTCAGAAAAGGGGTTCAAATTTCAGACATATGCAGAGCACAGGATAAAGGGGGCCATGTTAGATGAATTGCGGAAAATGGGTTGGGCTTCCAGGTTTGTCATGAAAGATGTTCACAGAATTGAAGACGCTTTGAACACCCTTAAATGCAGGCTTGGCAGGGAGCCGGAGGATTTTGAGGTTGCCCGGGAGATGGGCGTTGATATCGATGCATACTACAGAATGACCAGCAGAGCACAGGGAGTTAGTCTCTTAAGCCTTGATGAGATCATGCCGGATGGCACTACACCAAAATATACTGAACGGACCTCTGCCACACCCTCCCCTCTTGATGAATTGAAATCAAAAGAATTGAAAGGGATTATATCTAACGCTCTTTTAGGTCTTACAAAAAAGGAGCAATTGGTTGTCTCACTATACTATTATGACGAATTGACATTGAAGGAAATAGGCAGGGTGTTGGATTTGACAGAGTCAAGGGTATCCCAAATCCATTCAAAGGCAATAATAAAACTAAGGGCAAAACTTCGATCACATTATGAAGCTTGGTAAAAGTTTATGACCCGTTCAGGGTTTAGGCCGGAACCTTGAACCTTTGAACGGTTACAATCTACAGGTGAATTATAAATGGAAGAAAATGAAGAACAATCCGCCGTAAATGAATTGGATGAAGCAGAAGAAAATGATGAAGAATTCTCAGGGAATGAGCTGGATGAAAATGATGAGGAATCCTCAGGAAATGAGTTGGATGAACCGGAAGATGAAACGAGCGAATCAATCCCGGACCAGGAACCCATAAAAGGTGCTGAAAAAATATATAAAGGGAAAGGACGGTTATGGATGTTTATTGCAATTGGCCTGTTTCTTTTATCGGGGATCGGATACCTTTCTATTAAGGGTGAAATGTCTCCTGTAACGTCTACTCAAAAGGAAGGATTTGCGATCCCAAAAGACCAATTACTCGTATTCCGCTCATTTGTTATCCCCTTTAACCAGAGCCTAAAATATAGCTATATCTCTTTAAGTATTGCCTTTAAGTTGCCGAATAAAGAATTAAGGGGAGAAATGGTACGGGAGAAATATCGGCTTAGAGGAATCATCTATGATATGTTAACAGAAGAGGTAAATGGGCTTAAAGAGGTCCCCCGAATAGAGAAACTTAAGAAGTGCATTATCAGCGCAGTTAATGGGGCTGTATCTATGGGGAAGATCAATGATGCCTACATAACGGATCTTTTAGCCGTTTAGGGCTTGCGGAAGATAACCCGGAACTTGTGGTCCCTTAGGAGTAGAAAATGTCAGGCATAACTGATACGAATATTGTCCTGGGTCAGGGAAATGCCATAAAGCAAGTGCATAATGTCGGGAGACAAGCGCTGGAATTGAATCAGCAATTTGTTGCACAAAAAGCGGAGGACAAAAAAAAAGAGGACAAATCCAAGGTCCAGGATTTTGAAGCCGGAAACCGGATAGGGGTTAAGGGTGATGAAGAGAAAAAGAACAGGAAAGAGCCCAGGTATGATGAAAAAGGATCACAAAAGGAAAAACCAAAAGAAGACAGCGACTTACCGGAAGAAAGACTCATAGATATAAAGGTCTAATTATGTCATTCATCGACTTAAAGTTCCTAATACTTGCACAGATAGGAATTGATTTCGCTATTGTTATTTTTTTTGTTCTTTTAATCAGGAAATTAAGGCCCATCAATAGCGCCAAATCACTCCATAAAGGAACAAAAATGTTTGAATCTTTGCTTGTTGATGCAGATAAAATATCAGGTCAATTAAGGGAAGAGTTAGAAGAAAAACATCAACTCATAAATGGTCTTAATGAAAAACTGGACAAGAGGGTAATGAGTTTGAATGTGTTGTTAAACAGGGCGGACGCATTACTCTCTTCCTATGACAGGGGACCTGCCGACGCTAATGATAACCCGGTTTCTCTTAAAAGCCAGGAAAAAGAAATCTTAAGACTGGCAAAAAAGGGTCTCGATTTAGAAAAAATAGCCCAGGTTCTTACGATCCCCAAGGGGGAGGTTAAGCTTGTTCTGGATTTAAATAAAAAGCGTACAGATAGGAAGTAATGAAGGTGTATCTTGATACAAATAAATCATATAGGCTCAGAGAGGCATCCCCCATCTTCAGGATCAAAAATATCTCTCAAACCTGATCCGTGTATCACATCTCCACTCAAATTACACAAGAATGAGGTTCTTGAGGGAAAGGTATTAAAATCGCTCTCTTCAGGAAACGCACTGCTTCTCATCAATGGGGAAAAGGTGATAGCAAGAACACATGTTCCGTTAAGTGAAGGGACTGTTCTATCATTAAAGGTTGAAGAGACCCTGCCAACCCCAGTCCTAAAAGTCCTTGGAATCAGGTTAACAGGTTCGGATGCAATAAATATTTCCATGATATTGTCGGCAATGAAGGAAAACCTGTGGAAATCTATACATGAAAACATAGATCACCAGGGCCTGTCACAAGTGGAAAGGGCTCAATTCAGGGAATTGATGGATGACCTGTCGCTCCGATTATTTTCAAAATCCGCCCCGGACATGCTAAAGACATTGATTGACAAATCGGGTCTGGGTTGGGAGGCAAAACTCCTAAGGGCATTCATGAATAAGACAATCACCGGGGATAATCTCAATAAACTCATAGGAGGGGACCTAAAAGGTTTAGTCTCAAGATTCCTTGGCCTTAATCAAAAAAATGGTGTTCTTCTGAGAAGATTTGTATCTACCATAGAAAACATTCAGCTCCTTAATCACCTCGGACTGGAGCAGGAGAGAAAAATCCTTCTGCCTGTTCCGATTCAATTTGCCGATGGGCTTTTTACCCTGGGTCAGTTGTTGATACATCTGCCTCGAAAGGAAAAGGATGAAGGTGGAAAGCAAAAACCTGACAAAAATGTCTTCAGTATATCCTTTTTATTAGAGTTGTCTAATCTAGGTCCTGTCAGGGCAGATCTTGCTATCAAAGGAGAAGAGATTGAGGGAAGGTTCTTATTAGCTAAAGAGGAAACAAAATCGCTTATTGAGAACAATATCTTATCTTTTATCAGCAACCTGAAAGACAGGGGGTTCAAAATCCGCCATATGGACTGCCATCTTAAAGAACCCGGGCTAATTAGACAACCGCTTCTTAACGAAATTGTTCAGGAAGAAGGCAATACCATTTGCCTTGTTGCTTAAATGAAAAGAAGAAAAAAACAAAATAGGGCCGTCGCTTTAGAGTATCAGCCTGAATTAGACAATGCGCCTAAGGTCACAGCCATGGGAAAGGGAAAAGTGGCCGAGAAAATCATTGAGATCGCAAGGGAGCACAATATACACATCCACAGCGACCCGGACCTGATAGAGGTTTTATCACAGCTTGATCTGAATGAAGAGATATCGCCCTCCCTTTATGTCGTTGTCGCAGAATTGTTGGGCTTTGTATATTCTCTTAATGCAGAGAAAAGCAGGTGATTGCGGTAAAAATTTGCATGGTATTGAGCTCTTGTAGGCATTTTTTTCCTCATCCCTTCCAACCTTCTTTGAACCCTATCGAAGTTATCATTATTATCAGCGTATTAGCCGCAATTTGTATTT
>JAFDAP010000601.1 GCA_019313765.1 Deltaproteobacteria bacterium
GATCTTGTGGCTCGCGGTATTGTAAAGGGAATTCTGGAGGCCGGCCGAGTGCCTTCCGAGACGGTCGCCGTTTTTCGAGTTCCGGGAGCATGGGAGGAGGAAGGGTTCAAGATTCTTTCAAAATACGGGGTGCCCTATTGTGACAGGAGTGTTTCCATTGATGAGGCCGCCAGGATGGCTGTTGAGAGAACCCCTTAGGGCTCGCGCAAAAATAACTGGTACCTTTCCGAGTTATAGATGTTGGGGAGGCGAGCGAGCCCTTTAGGGTGAGCTCGCGAAGCCTCCTCAACTCTATAACTCGGGCCGCCATTAGATAATTTGCTGGTGACCAAGCTCCTTGGGCAATTTTTTTGACATAGTGTAGGTGAAGCTCCATTTTCTTATTAGCCATCCGGATATACCGGTGGCACATTTAAGAGCAGTCTGCAATTCAGCAGCTGCAAAACAAAAGAGGAGCTTCACCATGAAAAAGAAAAACATTTATGTAAACCAAAGTCAAGAACTGCTTACTCTATTTGAAGAAGCCGGAAACGGTGCAAAAGTTATGTGCGTGCCAATCGATTACGCTAAAAAGGACCATGTTGTCATGTTCTGTAACGGCCTTACCGAACAGGTAACTCGATCTTGCAGCCATCGTCAAATAGATCGTAACCATGTCTTCTTTGGCGGTGAAGACGTAGGTTCTTATGCTGAGAACTTTGTCAACACTTTACGATTCGGTGGATGGATAGTCGCTGGTGTCAACGCGCATGATGCCAAAGAACAACGAGCAAATATACAAGCCAGTACCGATCGCCTGGATTTAATGGGTATCGCTTCAATGTTGCTTAACCGCAGGGGCAACTGTTCCCCTGCTCAATCCGGCATCTATCGTAACCTCCGTACAGTGGTTCGTCACAGAAGAAAGCTTGTTGTCATGTCAACGGAAGTGAAAAATAGAATACATACGGTTGTTGATCGTCTCTTTCCTGGCTTTCTGAATGAGAAAAACAGTGGTATCGACTCATTCTCAAAAAGTTCGTTGTACCTCATGGAAGATCGCTTCAGTCCGCCCCAGATTCGTCGTCGAAGGCGACAAAAGCTCATTGAAATCTTGCATCGATACGGCACAGCAAAGCCTGAAAGTACTGCGGCTAAGCTTCAGGAATATGCTGCACATGTCCTCAATACACCAGATGAATACATCAGCACCCTCCAGCTTTCATTGTCTCAGCATGTCAAGCATTTTAGATGCCTGCAGGACAGCATAGACCAACTGGAACAGGAAGTTGCTGTATGGCTTGCACAAACACAAGGGGCATTTCTGACCACTATTCGGGGTATCGGCATCGTTTTGGCTGCAGGAGTATCCGCGGAAATTGGGAACCCATATGAGCAAAAACCATTGAATAATCTGGTGTCATACACAGGCATTATCCCCAGGGTCAAGCAAACCGGTGGCCCCGAGGGTAAAACCCATACCGGTAAAGTAGCCAAACGCTGCAATCGAATTCTCAAAGACTATGTCGTTCAGTCTGCCAATCATATGGGTCTACACGGCCCCGAAGACTTGATGGCCGACTACAAACGTCGTGAGGCGGCCGAGCAACACGCTGACTTTGGCATTGGCCGTCGTTATCTCCGTATGGCTATGTGTCTGATGCGGACCTCACAAATATATATGCCGCAGCGACTCCGTAATACAGAAGTCAAACCGGAAGAACGGGCAGGCTATTATCTCATGACCTGGCCAGCCCTCCGGGAAAAATGGAATAAAGCAGGCGCAACAGGAGTTATATGAGATAAAACTTAAACTGTAAGCTCATATCCCGCTGGACTTAATCTTTGCGCTTACGGTTTTGCCGTTTCGGCGGACAGGATGGCTTATTCCATTACTGTCGCAATGCTCCACAAATAGATGGATGTCATTGACGGCTCATTGGAGACTGCCTCACCCTGTCCGTCCGAACTACTCAAATTATGGCTCCAAGGTGCTCTGATCCTTGGGAAATCCAAGAGATCTAGTCATACCAGTATGCCAAAGTCGGGCATTATGGACAGGGTTTTCCACCTGTAACGCCGGAATGCGAATACCTAAAAGTGGAATTGTTAAGCACAGTCAATATAAATTTTAAAAACCGGCTTGAGCCGCAATGGAGAAGTTTTGCCAAAAAAAAGTCAATTTTTTCTGTTGATTTTTTCCTGGTGCTCTCCAA
>JAFDAP010000091.1 GCA_019313765.1 Deltaproteobacteria bacterium
TTGAAGAAGGGATATTGCCCAACGACATCCTGCTCGGTCTCAAAAGAATGGGTTTCAGCTATGTGCATGACCAGACCTATACCAACGAGATGTTTAATGTTGCCGTTGAACTGTATATTAAAGAACACCGAAAGAAAGATGACGCTTCTTTTCCCCTGATTTCTCCCGTATGCCCGGTTGTGGTCAGACTTATTGCCTACAGATTCCCCTCCCTTTTAAAAAACATCCCTCCCCTTATGACACCTCGAGAGATTGTAGCAAGAGAATCCAAACTCCGTCTTGCAGCAAGATATGGCTGCCCTGAAAAAGATATTAAGGTGGTGCATATCACTCCATGCCCGTCAAAGATGATCTGCATCAAAGAACCTGTTTTTCAAGAACATTCTTATCTCGACCAAGCCGTCGCTATTGGCAACATCTATGAAGATCTCAAGAAAAATATCCAGAATGTTGACGAGGATACTGTTCTGCATCATTCCGGTGGGACCGGTCTTGGATGGGGGATGTCAGGCGGCGAAATCACAGGGCTTGACCTTAACTGTCTTGCAGTACCCGGTCTCCAGGAAACAATCCGATATCTCGAAAAGATTGAAATGGGGCTCCTGAATAATATAGATTATATAGAATTCAGGACCTGTGCTGAGGGCTGCCTTGGAGGCCCTTATACCGTGGCCGACAAGTACCAGGCCAAGCACAATCTGCAAAAACTTATTCATATGTTCGGGATAGAAAGAAGAGTCAAATATGACTACGTAAAAAAGCTGTATGACAGGGGATGGTTTTTGACTGACAAATCGCCGGGCTCTGGGGAAAGAGAACTCCCTGAACTCACCTCCTCCGAGATATCCAAGGCTATTGACAGACAAAATAACATAGGGGAGATCCTGCGATTGCTGCCGCGCAAAGAATGCGGGGCATGCGGCTGCCCCGACTGCGCCACCCTTGCCGAAGATGTAGTTGATGGCAGAACCTCACTCCAAAGCTGTATGTTTTTGAGGGCCTATCCAGATTTTTCAAAGCAATATTGATGAACTCGTAAAAAGTCCGATTTAGACGGTTTTGTAAAAAGTTCAAATTCAAGGCGTGCAAATTTTGCAATCATGAGGCGTACTTATCGTACGTTGAATGATTACGAAATGCAGCACAACGAAGAAGTTGGACTTTTTACGAGACCGTCAATATTAACCAATAATTGCTGCGAATTGGATGCCCCATCACATACGGGAGGGCTTAACAGAATCCGACTGATGGGGATCTGAACGAAGGAGAACACGCGTCATCCGGGGACGAAATTCACTCCTTGCACGTAAAGACCTGTCAAAACGTTTGAGGGCATAAAAGGTAATCCCCATAACCAAAAACCCACCAATAACAGACGCCAGGGTGGGGGTAATATGTAAAAACGGGGCACACACCCCTCCTGCAAAAGCGCCTGCGATGAGGGCTACTACAGGGAGTATGTAAACAAGTAGGGAGAGCTTCAAAAATGCACCAGAGGGAACGCTGAGTTCAACATGGTCCCCCTCTCCTCCCCCAAGATCGTTAACAACCTCGACTACCATACTTTTGCCGGAAGCCACCTCACAATCACCGCGGGATTCACAGGTTCCACAGGCCGAACTCTTCTTGATTCGGACCAGGGCCTTTTGTCCGGACACCTCTTCAATAATGCCTTGTTCATTAACCATGAAAACTCCGTGACGTTGAAAATGGAAACTTGAAACTGGAAACTTGGAAGATTAGAAGGCTTCAGGTTTTAGATGTTGAAGGCTCAATGCGCAAAGTCTAAGAAGAAAACCTTTCCACGCCAGATGCAGGTTTTAAAAAAAACTTTGGATGGTGACGCCTTTTAGAAGGTTCTGGTTGCATGTGTCAGCGGTTCCCAGTTTCAAGTTTCCAATTTCCAATTTCATTTGAGTCCTATAACATCAATTAACTCAGAATCAAACCCCAATATTTGGAGAAATGTCACAAGAATTCAAAATCCCGTCATCTGAAATAGAGGACCGCATAACTGAAATACAAAAAAAATTGCGGCAAGATGAGATTGATGGTCTCCTTGTTGTCCAGAGGGTGGATCTGTTCTATTTTTCAGGAACAGCCCAGAACGGCTTCCTCTACATCCCCGCTCAGGGCCCGCCCCTCTTGCTCATCAGGAGATATATACCGAGGGCCCGACAGGAATCCTCCATCAGGGATATGGTCGAAATCAGATCCCCGAAGGAAGTCCCGGGGCGAATTGCTGATTTTTATGGGAGCCTCCCCCGCACGCTCGGTTTTGAATTAGATGTGGTTCCTGTAAAGGACTTTGCGTTTTACCGCAGCCTTTTCCCAAAACAGGACTGTGTAGACGGCTCCCGGCTCATACTCAAGACCCGGATGATTAAATCCCCATGGGAGATCGCCCAGATGGAAAGGACAGCCCGGATCTCCTGCCGCACCTTTGAATATATCCGGGACAATATTCGTCCCGGTTACACAGAGATGGAATTCGGGGGGATGTATGAGGCGTTCGCCCGAAAAATAGGCCACGGGGGCAGGCTCAGGGTAAGGGATTATCAAACAGAGGGTTATCCCTGGCACATCCTGAGCGGGGTCAGCGGTGGCATGGTGGGGCTCTTAAATTCCCCTGCCAGCGGCCAGGGAACCTCAGCGGCCTTTCCTGTGGGAGGGGGGAACAAAAAACTCGCCCCTGATGAACCGATCATGATCGACATCGCCTCAGTCTTCAATGGATTTCATATGGACGAGACACGGATGTTTGCCATCGGTTCCATGCCTAAAGAGGCACTCGATGCCTCCCTTGCGACCATTGAAATCCACAATACGGTCTTAGACAGGGTCAGACCGGGCATCCCCATCAAAGATCTGTTCGACACAGCGCTGACCAAGGCAGAAAAACTTGGATATGCCGAAGCCTATCTCGGGCCACCAGGATATAAGGTTTAATTCATTGGCCACGGGATCGGCCTTGAACTGATCGAGCAGCCGATCCTGAGCGCAAAAGACGCTTCCCCCCTCCAACCGGGTATGACATTCGCCATAGAACCCAAGATGGTCTTCAAAAACCGGTTCTCAGCAGGCGTTGAAAGCGTCTTCACCGTCACCGAAACCGGCTACCGTCTGATCAGCCAGATACCGTTGAAGGTTTTTGTCTGCTGAAGTAGAGTGCAATTTTTTATTTGACAAATCAATCTTATGACGTTATATTATTTGATTGCCGCGGGGTGGAGCAGTCTGGTAGCTCGTCGGGCTCATAACCCGAAGGTCGTTGGTTCGAATCCAGCCCCCGCTACCAACAATAAAATCAGGGGGTTAGTCCCGCCTAAGCTGGCGGGACTAACCCCCTTTTTCTTTCGGTAAATCTATTCTCCCACCCAGCTTCCATCCCCGGCGTTATTCTATTCCGCTTTCATCTTCTGACAAGAATATACATCTTGAAGCTTTGCATTTAACGGGGTAAATTTTAGGTGCTCAATTGATCAAGATGCAGCATTGTCAAGGATGCGGTAAACAATAATCGGCTTAGAGTACCCCTTGACTAAACGGGGAGGCTCTTTATCCATGCGAAAGGAACCTTGTAACCGTTCAACGGTTTCCTGGCTGGCCAAAATGTCGCAACCGAGCTCCTTGGTCAGGCCCTGAATACGCGAAGCAACATTGACCGTATTTCCGATAAGGGCGTAAGCCGATTGCTCGTCACTCCCCGAATTCCCCGCTAAAACATTCCCCGAATGGATGCCTATACCATGCGCGAAAGGCGGTTTACCCTCGATGGACCGCTGCCTATTCAGTTCTTTCAATGCCCTGCGCATCTCTAAGGCGGCCTTGATAGCAGTATCTGAATGGTCTTGAAAGTGTACTGGCACCCCGAAAACCACCTCTATTTCGTCTCCCACAAACTGGAGTACCAGCCCCCTGTGCATACGAATGGCCCGGTGCATGGCCGTAAAATATCCCCGCATGGCTGAAATAACCTCTTCAGGGGGATTGCTTTCAACAAAGGGGGTAAAGTCACGGAGGTCCACAAACATCATGGTTGCCTCCCTTCGCTCCCCTTCTAACGGGATACGGCCGGAAAGCATTTCATCCCGAATCTCGGGCTTGACATACTTGCCGAAAGCTGTTCTCAGCATCTCCCGCTCGGCCAAACCTTTAATCATAACATTCCCTGCGTCTCCCAATACACCTATTTCATCATTGCCCAAGACACGGATCCGCGAATCATAGTCCCCATCACGGATCTTACGCATGGCGTCCAACATATTTTCCAGGGGCTGTGCGATTGATCTGCTGACCAATCTATTGAGCACACCCGTGCTAATAAAGAAGACCGCACCAAGAACCAAACAGAAGATAATGATCCTGCGACCGTATTCCTCTACCGACATGACCGATGTATCCAGCTCCCACTGCAGGGTAACCAGGGTGACTACGAGTATAGTCATGGGCACCATCGTGCTTAATCTGTAAAACATCCTTATTCGCCGGGAGATGGGTATCCTGGCCGCGCCCTTAAGATCCGCCAACCGGCCCCTGGGAAAAAAGAAGGGGATTAATTCTCTGCGCGAATAAGCCTCAAGTCTGTAAAAGGCAATGGACGAGGTGATAAGCCCCACCATGCTGGCCCTTGCCGAGAAAACCACAGCGGTGCGGAGGTTCATCAGGTCAAACATGTAAGCAGAGAAAAAAACCAGCGCCGGCATAAGAATCCACATGCCTACATTGAATCCGACAAAGATGAAGGGGAGATTAATGATACGGCGCCGGGCCTTTAAAGCCATATCCGATGGGGGGCTCTGACCTACCCTCACAGAACTCAGGCAACGGGAAATGGGACGCAAAACCTGGTACATCACCAACAGAGTAGGGGAACCGATGGCCAAGATTAGGGAAAAGAGTCCTAACAGACGCTTACCCGCCTCCAAACCATAGGCACGCCCGTTCATTTGCGATACCTCGGCGAATTGGTCCAGGATAAAACCAGTGGGCGTAGCAAAGTTTAGCACAAAAACAACAGCTATGCCGATCCCCATAGCCAATACGCTGATCACATAGAGACCGCGCAAGGATATCCCGGTCGGGTCAGGCCACTAATCGCTCCGAGGTTGAGTTTTTTCTGCCATATTCAAATAAAAAAAGGCTCCTTTTTAAACCATCTTCTACCATACTTATATCCCCTACGCAAATCTGCTTTCAGCTTATCCTAATGCGCAAATAATTATCCTTGGCATAAAAAAATCCTTTGACAACAAAGGGTTTTTCAGTTAATATAATAAATTCTGTTGTAGCTATGCAAGTTGACACAACAGTTGGACCTCATCTGAGGTAGAAACCTCGGCGGTGACCATTTTACAGCACGGCATTAGCCCTGCGTCCCCATCGTCTAGTCAGGTCCAGGACACTGGCCTTTCACGCCGGCAACACCGGTTCGAATCCGGTTGGGGACGCCATAGTAAAATCAAGGGGTTAGCTAATATAGCTCAACCCCTTTTTTATTGCCAAAATTAACATACCCCACACTATACCCCACAGCCAGCCTTAAAATGGGTCTGTTTTAACCCGTTCCCGGCATTTGCCACGTGCTACTATCCGGGACAGTTTATCCATCGAAAATGAATCTCAACCTCTCTCCTCCCAAAACTTACACCCCTCATCCGGGTCCTTCTGGGGCCATAGCTTCTTTTCCTCCTCTTTGCCATGCTTCGGGAACCACATGCAGGTGAAATCCTGGATAAATGTGTCTCCTGTCCAGTTCCCCAGGTATTTGCATGTCCAGCAAGATTCATCGTTCGGTATCCTTATCAACTCGTATAGCATATTCCACATGACCTGATATCACGATTTGTCAAAAAACATGATATTTTTATCAATTAATTGACATCTACCCCTTGATTTACATCAATTTCTCCATCCTCTGCCCAATACTCATTTTCTTTAGCTACCGTCTTTGCGATCAGTTTTTGGCATGTTTTCGATGTGACTTGGGAAAAAGCCAAAGGTAAATTATTGCGAAATTTACGAAGCGTAAAATCAAAATGTTTGGCCATATAATTTTTCATAACTCCCCAGCACATTTTGGCCCGTTTCTGAATTGTCAACACCAAAATAGAGAAAGGTCGAAGCAAGTTTTCATGCTGCTTTTTTCCACTCAAGCTGGCTTACAGATTGAAGGTTCACATTTAGCCGGGGCTAACTCCGGTCCTATCCTAAGACGGACCATAGCAAAGACGGTTCGGGAAGCGCTTGGGGATTGAGGACTGGAGTGATGGAGAAGACAAAGGCAGGGAGTACTGGAGTGGTGGCCCTTCATCAATTTCCTGCAAGTCACTTTGTGCTGGTTATATCGGTTTGTTATTAATCGGTCTAAACCACTTTTTTAGAATAGTTATGACTTGCGCTATTTATCTCGTTAATCCCGCTGGAAGCGGGATTGATCCTGTCGGACTTGCGAGATCTGTATATTGCTATTTTTCACTGTTTATTTGTCAGGGCGATATGGTATACTTCTGATATGAAGTTGATCAGCAGTCTCCCTGATAAGTTTTTCAAGGAGTCGCTTGACCATGTGGGCTTGAGAAGTCTGCCGCAAATATTTGACCCCGATTTTTAAAATGAGGGAAATAATTATGAATATAAATAATATGATAGAGATTAAGCCTGCCGTAATGTTAGGGAAGCCCGTTATTAAAGGCACGAGGATCCCAGTGGAATTGATTGTGCGCAAGCTTGGCG
>JAFDAP010000092.1 GCA_019313765.1 Deltaproteobacteria bacterium
ATCATGTGATCGGACTGGTGATGGGGATTTTTTCCGTAGCCGCGGTCATATCCAGGCCCTTTTTGGGAAAACTGGTCGCCCTGAAAGGGGAATACCGGGTCATCTCCTCAGGCATGGCAGTGATTTTTTTGTCATCTTTAGGCTATAATCTGATAACCGACTTTGGCTTTAACATGCTGCTCATCAGGGTGGTTCACGGGATCGGTTTTTCAGCCTTTATTTCAGCCGGTTTTTCCCTTGCGGCCAGGGCATTTCCTCCCCACAAACGGGGAGAGACCTTTGGGATCTTAGGCGCGGCTATCATGGGAGCTGTGGCATTGGCCCCACCCTTTGGAGAAATTCTGATCCGCAAGTGGGGGTTTCATGGCCTTTACTTAGCAGCGTCCGCATCTATTATCTTAGCATGGATTGCCGCGTTCATGGCCACCCATCCACTGTCCCCTTCTCCACCGGGAAGAGATGATAAAAAAGACGTCAGCTATCTCAGGCTCCTGAAGGACCGGTCATTCCTTTTTCTCTTGATCTCCACAATTATCTTTGCCCATTGCCAGTCCACTGTTCCCAATTTCCTTGCCCTGATTGCCGATGAAAAGGGCATGGTGAGCGGTCCCTTCTTTTTTATTTCATACTCTGTGTCCATCCTCATCCTTGTTTCCATGGGCAGATCCATAGACCGGTATGGGAAATTAGTCTTCCTGAGAATTGCTTATCCTTTTTTCTGTCTCGGCATATTGTTTATTCCCGGAATGATCCAGTCTCCCTTTTTCCCTGTGCCTGCTATCTTATTCGGGGCAGGCATGGGTCTTCTCTTTGCAGCGCACAATGCCTTAGCTGCGGGCCACGGGAGTAAGATGGAAAAACCGGCAATAATGTCCCTTTTCACTGCGGTTTATGATAGCGGCTTTATAACCGGCGCGGTCGTCTCAGGGTGGTTCGCACACTTAACGGGCCTGAATATGCTCTTCTGGACATGCGGAGTCTTGGGATTCATCGGGTTTTTTGTGGTATTAGTGTCACCGATCAAAGACGCATAGCGCCTAACGACCCCTTGAAACCAAAATAGTTTTTCGTTATTCCGTTGACCCGGGTAGGGCTATTTTTTATAATTAATATTTAGATTTGAAAAAGTACTGCGTTAATTTCTTTGAGGAAAGGAGAAAAAACATGAGAAAAAAAGCAACCGTTATCGGATCAGGCAATGTGGGAGCAACCGCTGCAATGCGCCTTGCGGAAAAAGAACTGGCAGACGTGGTCTTGGTAGATATCCTTGAAGGTGTGCCTGCCGGCAAGGCCCTTGACCTTGCAGAGGCAGCGCCTATTGAGAAACATGATTCAAGGGTCATCGGGTCTACGGGGGACTACAGTGCTGCAAAAGACTCTGATATTGTCATTATCACTGCCGGGATCCCCAGGAAGCCCGGGATGAGCAGGGATGATCTCCTGTCCACCAATATGGGCATCATGGCCTCTGTAACAAAGGAGGTTGCCGCTGTAACTCCCAATGCTATCCTGATCATTGTGAGTAATCCTTTGGATGCCATGTGCCATGTGGCATATGAAACCAGCGGGTTTCCTAAGAACAGGGTAATAGGAATGGCAGGGGTTCTGGATTCGGCCCGCTTCCGTGCCTTTATTGCAATGGAACTCAATGTGTCGGTTGAAAACACCCATGCCTTTGTATTAGGGGGGCATGGAGACACCATGGTTCCCCTTCCCAGGTATTCCACGGTTGCGGGTATTCCCATCACTGAATTGATGCCTGCTGAAAGGATAGACTCTCTTGTAGAGAGGACGAGAAACGGCGGCGCAGAGATCGTGGGTCTTCTCAAGACAGGAAGCGCTTACTATGCGCCCGCATCTGCGGCAGTTGAGATGGCTGAGGCGATCTTAAAAGACAAGAAAAAGATCCTTCCCTGTGCGGCCTGTTTAGACGGCGAGTATGGGATCAACAATCTCTTTATCGGCGTTCCGGTGAAGCTTGGAGAAAATGGTGTGGAAGAAATCATCGAAATCAAGCTCACGGATCTGGAGCAGGAGGCCCTTAACCGTTCCGCCAATGCAGTGCAGACATTAGTGGATGATATGAAGCGATTGGGTTAGAGTCCATCCAGAAATGGCCCTTTTTCACAATCTCTGCGTCAACCCGCCAGAGGCGGATAAATCGGCGGTATTCGTTGTGCGACGTACTACAGTACGTCTCCGCGTAATTCCTTGATTTTCTTGATCTTGTAAAAAATTGCTCATTTCTGAATTGGACACTTATTAATGCTATCTTTTCATTTACTGATGGGAAAAAGTCGGCCGCTTTGCGGGACATAAAAGGCGGGCGCGGCCTCCGGCCCATAGGGCCTACGCCCCGGTGGGTGGCCCGCCCTACGGTTGTATAGGGTAGAATCCTATCCCTTGATTCAACAGCATTGGGGGGTTACAGTGGGGGTTCCGGCTTGGATGATACGACTATTCTCGGGCATCTTGAGGCACTTGCGCATACCTTGGGGGTACAGGTCCGCTACGAACCCTTAGAGAGCGAGACGACCTTTCCAACAGGCGGCCTTTGCCGGATAAAAGGAAAACAGTATATCATTGTCAATGAAATGGCCTCGACGCGCGAGAAAGTCCGGACCCTATCAAAGGGACTGAGGCGCTTTGATCTCAGCCAGGTCTATCTTAAGCCCGCGGTCCGGGATTTTCTGGAAACCGGTTTCGAACAAGGGTAGTACAAGAGTTTATAATTCGTCTTCAGATAAAGGCCCAGGGTCTCCTGAAGGCCTGGGTATTTTTTTAAACAGACGCCCCGGGGTAAGGAAAAGACGGTTGAAAAAGCCTATCACGCTGCCGCCCAAGTTCTTCAAGGGAACATATCTTACATCGGGTTTTAACAAAGGACCTTCCACCTTAAAATGGTAGATGAGCATGGTTTTTTCTTTTCCGGTAAAGATGTAACCTAAGACCGGGATTTTACTGACCATCCAGTCAACGGTCCCAAGGGGCTGGATTCCAAGGTTATAATCCACCCGTTTTCCCGCAAAATCTATCGTGCCTTGAGCCACCCCGTTTAAAACCGGGCTTTTCATGATGAGGCTATCCGTCTCAAGCACACCTTCGTGCATGGTAATATATCCCTTGATGCTTTCATAATAAAACCCCTTTTTTGAAAGTTCCGGAGGTTTCTTTTTGAAGATCTTCTGGAGGCTCAAAAAATCCAGGACCTTGATGAAAACATTGGACTTTATTATGGTTCCTTTTTCCAAAAGCATGTTGGCCTGCCCGGTCATGCTGGAAATCAACTCGTCCTTTTCCCTGCCTTTCACGAAGAAAATTCCCTCTCCTGTCAAACGGCCCTCAACGTAAGATGTCTCAAAACCGAGGCTATAAAGGAGTTCCTTAAGAGGCTGATTAGTCATATTGATATAGGCAGTTAGAAGCATGTCAGGTTCTTTCCCACCTTTCAAATCACATTCCACGCTCAAAATCCCGTGCTCAGTCTGAGCCTTGGAGCGTTCGATATAGAAATTGCCAGAGCGAAAGACGCATTCGGCTTCTAAGGCATCTAATTTCAGCTTACCCCACAGACCCTTAGGGACCTTCACTTTGAACCGCACATCAGACCTGTCAACAAATCGGCCCTGGCCTTCATGTTTCTCACTCAAACGGAAACCTGCTCCTTTGGGTATAAAGTCCGAGGCCTTCAAGTAATCCGATTTGACCGTCACTTCCCCTTTGAGGCCGTCCCAGCCTCTCAGATCTCCCTTCATATGGATTGGGCTTTCTCCAACTACCATGTTCAAAAAAAGGATGGACGCTGTTTTACCGGAGAGCTTCAATTTAAAATTGCCATCACTAATCGGTGAAGGAAACGAGCCTATGGCAAAGGAAATGTCCTGCCCCTCTATCTCTCCATTGACGGTGGTTTTCAGGGGGTCACGGAAAGAGCCATTTACCTCGGCATTGCACATAAGGATTCCTCGCGGGGAGACATTTATTTTATTGAATCGAACCCCGAGATCTTCCAGCACCAGCCTTTCGGTCGAGACAGCAAAATTAAACGAATCTCCCTCTTTTAGATCATAGGAGCCGGTCAATGATAGGGCGGATTTCCCTAAGTAACACTCAATATTCCTGACATTGACCTTCTCCCCCGGGTGTATGTCCACTGTAAAAATGATTTTATCGTCGGTCCCTAAAGGGTCTATGGAAAAGGATGATGTTTCCATGAGCACCCCTTCCAGGTCAATCATGCCCTGACAGGACCAGGCATCCTTTGTTCTGGATACAAAGATCTGGCATTTTGCAAGGTCACTGAATCTCACAGGTAACGAATTCCTCTGAAAAGAGCGATTCAGGATTTCGTTCATATCCGCCCGGCCAGTAATTTCCGCCCGGCCCGTCTCCAATGTGTTTCCAAGCGATCCTGTGGCCGTAAATTCCGATTTACCCCACATGCCTTTTCCTCGAAACAGGCTCTTTCCTTTTCGATCAATCTGGATTTCAGCCTCATCCAGTGCTAATGGAAAAAGAAATTCCTCCTGCTTGATGGTAGAGTCCTTGAACCGAAAGTCTCCCTTTTGTATTTGCGGGTAATCCCAGCCGTCTTCAAAACGTAGTTGGACAACGGCCTCAAGATTTCCGGAGGCATATTCAAGCCTGTTGAGATTTTGACGTATTTTGACGGGAATCAGATTTATTTCTCTTTGTCGCAAAAGTTCTTCTATATCAAACGACCCACTTAGGCGTATGTCATAAATGATGTTGTCTGCAAAAAGGCTTTTGATATCCAGCGTTCCATCCTTAACGAATGATTGCCCGAACTTGCCATTAACCCCTGATACAAGGAGTGCCCCGTTTTTTATATCCAGTTCCCCTAAGACCCCATTGAAAGGCAGACCCCCCGCGTCTTTGAAGACGTCCAGTTTGTCCCACGTCAACTGCATTGCAAGAACCCCGGCGTTTACCGGCAGGTCCATGTTTTCAATCTGGTTAAAGGTCCCGTTTAAGGAAAAGAGGTCAACACGAACATCACCCCCTGTAACAATGGGAAATAGCCGGTCTTCAATCCAGGTAGGAACAAGTGGAGTGGGAAAAATGCTCTTAAAGGTCGCAAGCGGCATGAAAGGGCCTTTAACCCTCAAGGTTAATCCGGGATTTGAGATGTCTGTAAGATCGAAGCCTGAATTCCCTTCAAGGGAAAAGTCCGGGGCCTTAATCCTGAATGACGGGATCTTCAGGGTATTATTAAAGTAGGAAGACTCAAAATCGAGGGCAAGGCGTGGCTGGACAAATTCCTTTGTTATTCCATCATCAATAACAAGAAAACGGAGATCGCCCACCATGATCTTTCCCTCTGTAGACACGGGTCCGTCTAATGTTCCCTTAATATTTATATCGGCCTGGGCATGCCCTCCTTTTACGGGCATGGAATCCGGGCATGGAATCAATTTCAACGGGACATTGCCGGTTTTAAGATTCATCTCGAAAGAGAGGTCGCCATTTTCATTCGAACCCCGGGCAACGGTTCCCTTTATTGTGAAGGGAATTTCTTCTTCCTTAAACTCGACGTTCCCCCTGATGTTTACGACAAAACTTTGCGTTTCTCCATTCTTTTGAAACACATCGGAATAGACGTCATCCAGGGCAAAGGGAAAATCCCTGATTGAGATCCGGGCCTTTTTCATTGAGATAAAAGCAATTTTCGCCAGATTTTCTGAAAATATCTGCCGAAGGACAGAATCGCCCGTTTTCCCGGCTGAACTCCAATCCTTTTTTAAGGCAAAATCTATCTCAGGTTCCAGCAGGAAGATTTTGGTGGGAACAATTCGTTTATTCAGAAGCTCTCCTGCATTGAGAGTGACCCTGACTTTAGAGGCCACAATACTTTCGGCCCCTGACCGTGATCTGGCCTCAAAATTATCGGCGCTGAGACCTATGCCCCGCCAGAAACTGATCTTTATTTCGCCTGTGCGAAGTTCATAGCCCGTGGCCTTAGACAGTTCGGCCAGAAGAAATTGCTGAATAGAAGGTTTTTGTATCAGGCTGTTTGCGAGCAGGACAGCGGCAGCAAAAAGGAGAAACAGCAGGATAGGCAGGACAATAATGAATCTTAGCTTCTTTTTGGAGAGCATTTCTCAAAATAGTCCTGAATGATTTTTTCGTGGTCAAATGCCATGTTAGGCGGAAGGGAACTGCTGGTAAAAATGCCTACGTCTTTGGCATCGTCGGCAGCTTCAGGCTCACCAGTTGCCTTGGCCACAAAGACCACGGAGATGGTGTGGTGTCTGGGGTCCCTCATCGGATTCGAATAGGCTCCCAACTGGTATAGCAGTTCTACCTCCAGTGATGTCTCTTCAAGGGCTTCCCTTACTGCTGCAGATTCAAGGCTTTCACCGTAATCCACAAAACCGCCCGGTATGGCCCACCCGTAGGGCGGATTTTTCCTTTTAATGAGCACAATGCCATTGTTTTCTCGTTGAGACAAAGGCCTTTCCGAGCCGATTTCCATCTCTATAATAATATCGACGGTTGGAAAAGGATTCCGGTATTGCTTTATCGGCTTTCCGCAATGGGGGCACAAAAGTTGATTTTTCATTTGGCTTAATTTTGATGGACTCGTAAAAAGTCCCAAAGTTCGTCACTCCGGCGAAAGCCGGAGTCCAGAACCTATTGAAAAGACTGGATTCCGGCTTTCGCCGGAATGACGACAAAAGCGAATTCCGCCGGAATGACGACAAAAGCGAATTCTTGACTTTTTACGAGACCATCAATTTTCATTTAGTCGACAATTTGTCATTCAGGGTATCAAAGGCATCCGTACTTGTCAAAAATGCTGGAATTTATCCTTGATTTTCACATCGGGCTGCTCATAGTCGGAGTGGCCCTGATCCGGTCACCAACCTCACCCGTAATAATATCAAAAAGAGGTGCATCCCAGGGCCTGTCTCTTGGGAGACTTTTTTCTTCATCTGCTATTCGGACTTTGAGGCTTCCATGGGGGATATGCCTCCCTACCTGAGACGCACATTAACCTTTCTAATATAGTTTTTAAACAGCCGCATGCCACCCCCTTCACTTACGATACGCATGATCTTTTCGGTGTCGGTAACAACAATGCCTGACAGAATTCTCACAGGGGTGTCTGCAAATACTTCAGGGAGAATGGGTGTGGAGGCCCCAAGCAGGACAACCTCTCTGCATGTCCGGGCTGCATTCAGGATTGCGTCAACCGTATGATTCAAGATTGATGTTGAAGTAATTACGGCCACCTGGCAGTGGGGCAATTGCCTGTAGAGGTCTTTTTCTGGCAGGAGATCGCCTGCCGGCAGGTCGATTTGCTCAAATATCTTGAGGGATCCGGCCTTTTTTTTAATCAAAGGAACCAGAGGCGCAAAATATCCGACCATAGCCACATTGTCTTCGGGGTGGATATCCAGGTACTCAAGGGTGTCCCCTTCAAGCGGGTCCTCGTTCATGATATTGGAAAGGGCATTGGAGGTGGCAAGGGCCACTGCCGATTCTACCTTGTCAGTGGAATCCAACATGGCCAACATCTCCGATGCCTTTTTGCCTGCAAGGGGCCGGATGCCCTTAAAGAGACTACACCCTCCTTTTGAATCCCCGCGAAAGGTATAGGCAACGCCCAATTGACCATTGTCAAGGAGCACTGCAGTGTAGACGAGTCCGACACGAACATCAGTGACAAAAACGTCTCCGGCCAATTCAAGGGATGCTTCTTTGATTTTTTGCCTGATGCTCATGATGTTTTCTGCCTCTGTCTGATAAAATATTGATGCAATGCCTCTATTAATGTTTCAGCAGCCAGCTCAGCGCAATGTACCTTGTCTTCCGGGAGACCCCCTACAGCCTTTTCAATGGCCTTGTAGTCAACAATCTCAGGGATGTCATCTAGCGATTTTCCGGTTGCAAGTTGTGTTGCCATTGCACCGCAGGCCGAGCTTGGTCCGCAGCCACTGGCCCAGTAGCCTGCAGAGGTTACCACGCCGTCTTTGATTTTTAGAGTGATCTCCATGGTGTCCCCGCAAACACCGGTAATCCGGGCGGTTACATCCGGGTCTTCCGGGTGTGCTGATGTCGGATTCAGGATCCTTTCAACGATCAACCATGCCCCGATCACCAGGAGCAATATGCCTGTAGCTATCAGAATCGTCCAGACAGGTATTTGTTGAAGGAATTCCATAATCTTTGACCTTGTGTTTTTGAGGCAATATATCTGGGTAATAATTAAAAAGTTACGAGTAACATACGGAATATGTCAATGAAAATGAGACAAACGATCTAAGAAATTAAACTCTAATCATACAGTACCGAAGCTGTTTCAGGTTTATTTATCCAAGCCGCTTTTGGCAACGCTGGTGGT
>JAFDAP010000093.1 GCA_019313765.1 Deltaproteobacteria bacterium
CAGAGGTTTTTCAGAAAAGAGAAGGACCAGTTCGCAAACCCCGTAGGATATGTCATCGACAAGGAGATAGAGGTCCTTTACGATGAAATTATAAAAGAGGGAGACAGCGACAAGATCGCCTCCTGCCTTGACAGCATTATCAGAGTCCGTGCTGTCCAGGATTTCAAACCTTCCCAGGCCATTTCCTTTGTTCTTCAACTGAAAAATGTTATTAGAGAAGCGATAGAGGCGGAAGGCCCGTTAAACGGTTTTTCCGGTGAATTGCGCACGTTTGAAAACAGGATAGACGAAATAGCCCTTCTGGCCTTTGATATCTATTCGCAGTGTCGCCAGAAAATCTATGAAATCCGTGTCAACGAGGTCAAGAATCATTTAGGAAAATTGTTGGAAATGGCAAATCTGACAATTGAGATTCCGGAGCTGAAGCCGGATCTCTCTGAACAACAAAACAGTGTCATTTGAAGAGAGGTAGTGGTTTATGAATTTCATAATTAGCATTCTCTTTTCCGCAGCTGCAGTTGGTGTTGTTATCTTAATTCCATGGATAGGCGTGGGGGCGCTGGATTTGCGCGTCTTTTTCGGGATCATTATCCCTTATGCGGCCATGCTTACCTTTTTCATAGGGATTGTGGTTCGCGTTATAGACTGGGCCCGTTCGCCTGTACCTTTCAGAATCCCCACTACGGCGGGACAAGAGTGGTCTTTACCATGGGTCAAAACAAACCCTGTTGATAACCCCAAGGGTATGGGCGGTGTGATCGTCAGGATGCTTTTCGAGGTACTCACGTTCCGGTCACTTTTCAGAAATACCAGGTTGGAGTACCGGAACGTCGACGGAGCTCCGAAGATATCTTATGAGTGGGAAAAATGGCTCTGGTTGGCGGCTTTGGCGTTTCACTATTGCTTCTTAGTTATTTTCCTGAGACATTTCAGGTTCTTTATGGAGCCCGTACCAGGCTTTGTGCACCTGCTTGAAAGCCTTGACGGGTTTATGCAAATGGGTGCAATGCCGTTCATAAACGGTCTGGGCACCCCCAGTATCTATCTCACGGACGGGCTGTTTTTAGCGGCCCTGACCTATCTCTTTGTCAGAAGGCTCTATATCTCGCAAATGCGGTACATTTCCCTTCCCGCAGACTACTTCCCCCTGTTTTTGATCCTGAGCCTGGGCCTGAGCGGCGTGCTCATGCGTTATTTTATTCGTGTGGATATCACCAAGGTCAAGGAATTGGCCATAGGCCTCTTTAAATTCAGCCCCACAGTACCGGAAGGGATCGGGGTGCTATTTTTCATCCACCTGTTTATCGTGTGCGTCCTGATCGCCTATTTTCCCTTCAGCAAACTGATGCATTTTATGGGGGTGTTTCTCAGCCCCACCAGAAACCTTTCCAATAACAGCCGCTTTGTCAGGCACGTAAACCCCTGGAACTATCCGGTGAAAACCCACACCTACGAGGAATATGAGGATGAATTCAGGGAGCCTATGATAGAGGCCGGTCTCCCGGTTGATAAAGGCGCTGATGAATCAACAGCAGAAACAGCAGAAAAGGAGTAAACATGGCAGATACACCAAAACCGGAAGAAACCGCGAAGATTGACCACATGCCTCCTTTAATGAGAGGCTGGATGGATGAGCCGGTCGACATCAGAGACGGCATTTATTGCTACGGCAGTAAGCCCAAGAACCTCGAATATGTCGGTATGCCTTATCCAAAGGAATGGAACCCGACTCATGATGACTGGCAATTGCCGGAAAACTGGAAAGAGATTATCAAAGAAGGCTTTAAGGATCGGTTAGACAGGTTCCGTTCGGTCAAGCTCTTCATGGATATCTGTGTAAGGTGCGGGGCCTGTGCTGATAAGTGTCATTTCTTCATCGGTTCCGGTGACCCTAAGAACATGCCGGTCCTCAGGGCAGAGCTTATCAGGTCGGTCTACAGGAAGTACCACACCACGGGCGGGAAGATCCTCGGAAAGTTTGCCGGTGCCAGAGAACTGGACGAAGATGTGCTGAAGGAGTGGTGGTACTATCTGTACCAGTGTACTGAATGCAGGCGTTGTTCCCTGTTCTGCCCTTACGGGATTGATACTGCCGAGATCACCATATTTGGAAGGGAACTGACCAATCTTCTGGGTCTCAATATCGACTGGGTTGCCGCACCGGTTGCCAACTGCTACCGGACCGGAAACCACTTAGGGATTCAGCCCCATGCGTACAAGGACATGCTCGGCTTTTTCACGGACGAGATCGAGGATATCACGGGTCTCAGAATGGACCCTGACTATAACAGAAAGGGAGCTGAAATTCTCTTTATCACGCCTTCGGGTGATGTGTTCGCAGACCCGGGCACATTCACTGCCATGGGCTATCTCATGCTATTCTATTATCTGAAGAGCCAGGGCCTTGATATCACCTGGAGCACCTATGCCTCGGAGGGGGGTAATTTCGGGTATTTTACGTCCCATGAGATGGCAAAAAGGCTCAATGCCAAGATGTACGCCGAGTCTAAGCGCCTGGGCGTAAAGTGGATCTTAGGCGGTGAGTGCGGTCACATGTGGAGGGTCCTGAACCAGTATATGGACACCTTTAACGG
Organism: Deltaproteobacteria bacterium; assembly: GCA_019313765.1. Taxonomy (GTDB): domain Bacteria; phylum Desulfobacterota; class DSM-4660; order Desulfatiglandales; family Desulfatiglandaceae; genus JAIOSR01. The sequence goes on from JAFDAP010000093.1 coordinate 2,595, forward strand.
GCCTCCCGATCACCTTGAGGAACCTGTTTCACCTATTACGGGGACCAAGTTCGAGAATGCGAAAACTACAAAGATGGTTCACATAATTGAGTTTGTGGCGGACCTTATCAAAAACAATAAATTGAAATTGGATAAGAGCAGGAATGACCACCTGAAGGTGACGTTCCATGATTCCTGCAATACGGCCAGGGGCATGGGTTTCTTTGAGGAGCCCCGGTACGTGATTAAAAGTGTTTGCAATAATTTCTATGAAATGCCGCCCAGCACCACCAAGGAGCAAACCTTTTGCTGCGGAAGCGGCGCCGGCCTCAATGCAGGAGAGAACATGGAATTGAGGATGCGCGGTGGTCTTCCCAGGGCAAATGCGGTAAAGTACGTGCACGAAAAATTTGGTGTGAATATGCTTGCCTGTATCTGTGCCATTGACAGGGCTGTTTTGACTACCTCGATGGAATACTGGGTCCCTGAAGTGGGTGTCACCGGTATTCACGAGATGGTGGGAAATGCCCTGGTTTTTGAGGGGGAAAAGAAGAGGACCCTAGATTTGCGCAGTGAACCCCTGCCGGGAATGGAGGATGAAGAGGATGTATGATGGAGGTAAAATAATCGTCGGACTGATCGTCTGTTTGGCCTTTTTCCTGTCCCCTTTCATCTATGATGCAGGGAAGGCCGCCAAGGCACCGGTACCGGAGCTAACTGAAAAGGCAAAGGAGGCCAAAGAGTGTGTGGAGTCTACACCATATATGAGGGCCTGGCACATGCAGTTGTTGGACCAATGGCGGCATGAAGTGGTCCGCGGTGCCGAGAGGTATTACAGTCCAACGAGAAAGGCCCGGGAAATGCGTCTGGACCAGCAACTGATAGACCAGTGGAGGCACGCGGTCAGCGATGGCACGAGACGCTACATGCCTAAAAGCGACAAGGTTTACGAGAAGAGCCTTCAGAAGACATGCCTGGACTGCCACTCAAACAAGTCCAAGTTCTGCGATGAGTGCCATAACTATATGGGCATAGATCCTTATTGCTGGGATTGTCATATCGAGCCGGAGGAGAAGAAGTGATGGGTGTAAACAGAAGAGAGTTTTTGAAAATAGCCGGCGCAGCAACCCTTTTTGGTTTAGGGGGAAAGACGGCTATTGAAATACTCGCCCCGGGCAAAGTGGAAGCCTCTATGGAAGCGCTTCCTTTGACAGGTGGGAAAAGATGGGCCATGGTGGTGAATTCGCACAAGATGGATGAGGCCCTCATGGACAAATGCATAGATGCCTGCCATCGTGAGCACAATGTTCCTGAATTGGGTAATCCCAAGGAAGAGGTCAAATGGCTCTGGAAAGAAGACTATCATCATTCCTTTCCGGGCCAGTACCATCAATACATCGGGGAAGAGGTCAAACATAAAAACTTTCTCCTCATGTGCAACCACTGTACGAACCCCCCGTGTTGCAGGGTATGCCCTACAAAGGCCACTTTCCAGAGGGAAGACGGTGTTGTCATGATGGACATGCACCGGTGTATCGGTTGCCGGTTCTGCATGGCCGCGTGTCCCTATGGGGCAAGGAGCTTTAACTGGGGAGATCCGCATCGCGTTACCAGGGTAGAGGAACTAAAGAAGTTAAATCCTGAATTTCCCACAAACAAGGAATATCCCACAAGATCCAAAGGTGTGGTGGAAAAATGCACGTTCTGTACGGAGCGATTGGCAAAAGGGCTGCTTCCCGCATGTGTTGAGGCCGCCAACAAGGTGAAGGAAGGCGCCATGGTCTTTGGAGACCTTTCTGATCCCGAATCCGCGGTGAGGCAGGTCCTCAAGGAACATTATTCGATCCGGCGTAAACCCGAGTTGGGTACAGAACCGAACTTATTTTTTATTGTATGAGGTGGTTATGCTTGAAACAGCGCTAAAAGGAAAACAGGGATACTGGAGCTGGCTCATATTTCTGCTTGCTTTGATGGGTATAGGCTTTGGCTGCTATCTATACCAGTATCATGAGGGACTGAGAATCACGGGCATGAGCAGGGATGTGTCATGGGGGTTTTATATTGCCCAGTTTACGTACTTAGTTGGCGTGGCGGCCTCCGGGGTAATGGTGGTCCTGCCTTATTATATTCATGATTATAAGGCGTTCGGCAGGATCACTGTTTTGGGGGAATTTTTGGCCATTGCCGCGGTTATCATGTGCCTGCTGTTCATCTTTGTAGACCTTGGTAATCCGGTCAGGATCATGAATGTGATCATGTTTCCCTCCCCGACCTCCATCCTTTTCTGGGATATGATTGTTTTGAATGTGTATCTCCTGCTCAATGTCTTTGTCGGGTGGAATGTGTTGAGTGCGGAACGCAAAGGGATCCCCTACCAGAAATGGGTAAAGGTCCTGGCATATATCTCTATTCCCTGGGCATTCAGTATCCATACGGTCACGGCCTTTTTGTATGCCGGTCTTCCCGGAAGGCATTTCTGGATGACTGCCATCATGGCGGCCAGGTTTCTCTCTTCGGCATTTTGTTCAGGTCCGGCCCTGCTTATCCTGATATGTTTGATAGTAAGAAAGGTGAGCAAGTTCGATCCCGGTAAAGAGCAGATCAGGACACTCGGAGGCATTGTGGCTTATGCCATGGTAATCAACGTGTTCTTTTATCTGCTTGAGATCTTTACGGTCTTTTACAGCCAGATTCCGGGGCATATGGTACACTTTGAATTCCTTTTCGTGGGTGTGGATGGATACGGAAAGCTTGTGCCGTGGATGTGGACTGCCACCGGCTTTGCCGTCCTCTCTCTTATACTGCTGATTGTACCTGCGACCAGGAGAAATGAAGATACCCTGGCAGTGGCGTGCGCGTCCGTCATCGTGGCCACATGGATTGATAAAGGTTTGGGCCTGGTAATAGGCGGTTTTACCCCCAATCCATTTGAAAGGGTTACGCCCTACTGGCCTACCACGCCCGAGATCCTGATCACACTTGGGATATGGGCAACAGGGTTTTTCATCCTGACCATTTTGTACAAAATTGCTGTTTCCATAAAAGAAGAAGTTGCGGCATAAAGCACATGGTAGCGAATATTTGATCGTAGAAATTAAGGGCCGATTACAGTGAGTGTCGGCCCTTTTTATTTTTACATACAAAGGGGCTAAGGTGATTTTGCAGGCAAAGCAATAATAGTAGAAAATCAGTATATTACCATTGAGTTTGACGTTACCCCGAAGGGCATATAAAAAGGCTTGACAGCGGAATTTTACTCTGCTAAATATTCCGCTGACTCTTTTAGACGGGGTGTCGGATACACGAGAAATAGATGTTAGTTAAGGATTATATTGTCCATTCTTTATCTATAATTTTAGGAGGTTAAGAGTTATGGGTTATCAAGTGGAAGTTGATGCAGCGAAGTGTGAAGGATGTGAGGAGTGTGTAGAGGTTTGTCCAACGGATGTCTTTGAGATGGAAGATGACAAATCTGTGCCTGTGAATGCCGAAGAATGCCTCGGATGCGAGAGCTGTATAGAGGTATGCGAGTCGGAGGCAATTACAGTAACCGAAGTTTAATCGGTTCTGCCGGCGCAATTTAAAGCGTCGTCCCATCAGTATATGATGGGGCGGCGCTTTTTTTGTTTACTTAGTGCCCATCCATAAATGAAAACAGGGCACTACTTAAGGAAAGGCGCGGCAGTTGGATGAAGCCGGAGTCAGCCCTAAAGACCTTGACTAATCAGAATATTTCAGAGAATATGGTTTATGATAATATGGAATCTTTTATGAAAAACAGGTTGAAAAAGGTAGCTGCCCCCACTTTTGTTTTTTTTCTCTTTGTGCTTTTATCCGGGAATGTGGCCTTTGCTTTCAGGTGAAAGCACAAAATCGTTGGTATCGGGGATACTACGGCTGAAGTTTTAAACAAATGCGGAGGACCGAGTTTCCAGGAAGTGGTGGGTACTGAAGCTAAAGGGAGGTCTTTTAAATGGACCGATGAGGGAAAGGAAGATGAGGACCTTGATATTACCAGAAAGCATTATAGTGAAATTTACTTGAAGGTTGAAAGGTGGTATTATGATTTCGGAAGCCACAAATTTATT
>JAFDAP010000094.1 GCA_019313765.1 Deltaproteobacteria bacterium
GGATTCCGTTAAAACTCATCCCCCTTGTCGAAGATCCCCTCTTTAGCGGAGATGGAGGTGGTCAAGGCAGCGGCCGTTCCCGCGTTTGCATCCTATGCGGCCCGGTCTTATTGTAGACTGGTTGGGCGTGCCTTACGCACAGCGCTACGGGATGTACTGGGGGTCTTTGGGATAGTTTATCTTTTGCAGTGTTTCAGAAACACCGGGTCCAAACTGAAATGACAGTTCCCCGTTCCCTTCAATCCTGACCTCATATGTAATTTCTCAAAAAGTTGGGGTAAAGCCACCTTCGTGGGCGGGTTCGGATGCCCCTATTTATTGAGAACTTAGCCACATATGGATTAACCATAAGGATTTCTTGACAAATCCTCAGGATAAAGGTTCAATCAGCATCATCGGTAACAGGCAAACAGGCTCAGACGAAATTATACCGAGAGAAAGGAGCGGAAAAGACATGGATGAAAAGCTTCTAAAGCAGATGCGATCCGAGGCAAAGGAAATATTTAAGGGTTCTCTTGAGGCGGTGGATCCCTATCTGGCGGTTAAACGTTTTGTCCGCGTGGAGGGAAACAGGCTGACCTTAGGGCTGGAAGATCGGGTCGAGGTCGAGCTTGACCTGACAAAATATGATCGCATATCCCTTGTGGGAGGAGGTAAGGCAACGGCGCCCATGGCTAAGGCCATGGAAGACCTTCTGGGAGAAAGAATCCACAAAGGGATGATCAATGTGAAGTACGGTTTCACTCAAGAACTCGCGCAGACCGAAATTATTGAGGCAGATCATCCTTTGCCGGACAACAGCGGTGTGGAAGGCACAAGAAAAATTCTGGATTTCCTGCAAAAGGCCGAAGAAAAGGACCTGATATTCTCCCTTATATCGGGAGGCGGTTCCGCACTGCTTCCCCAGCCGGCGGGAAAGATAACGCTTTCCGAAAAACAGGAATTGACCCGGAGCTTATTAAAGTGCGGGGCCAGTATTGACGAGATCAATGCCGTTCGAAAACACATATCATTTTCCAAAGGAGGGCAGATGGCGCGGGCCGCCTCTCCTGCCACCACTATAAATTTGATGCTCTCGGATGTGGTGGGCGACAGGATGGATGTCATCGCCTCGGGTCCTTTTGTTCCCGACACATCAACATATAAAGATGTATGGGCGATATTCAGAAAATATGACCTGAAGGACATCCCCCGGGCAATCCATGACCACCTGACGGCAGGCGCAGAAGGGCGGATACCGGAAACACCCAAAACGGGTGAGCCCATTTTTGAGAAAGTCTTCAATTTTATTGTCGGGAGTAATATTCTCGCACTGGAATCGGCAAAAAAGAAGGCCGAGCATTTTGGATACCAGACCCTGATCCTTTCTTCCATGGTAGAAGGTGAAACAAAAGAGGTGGCAAGGGTTCACAGTGCTGTTGCCAAGGAGATTGTGAAGACGGGAAGGCCCATCTCTCCACCCGGGTGCATTATCTCCGGTGGCGAGACCACTGTAACCATTCATGGCGATGGGCTTGGCGGAAGGAACCAGGAATTCTGCTTAGCGGCTGCCCCGGACTTAACGGAGTTGCCTCCCCGAGTGGTTATCCTGAGCGGAGGTACGGATGGAAACGACGGTCCCACTGACGCTGCAGGGGCTGTGGTGGATCCCTTCACGGTGAGGAGGGGCAGGGATATGGGTATGGAGGCCTCGGAATTTTTAGGCAACAATGATGCCTACCATTTTTTCGAAAAAACAGACGACCTCTTGATGACCGGGCCCACAAATACCAATGTTATGGATGTCAGGCTTGTCCTGGTTCGGTAATTATGATCGCGGCTGAAAGCCGCTCCTACAGAGAGTTATCAGCTATCTTTCTTCCACCGCATAAGCAGGTAGGGTTTTGTCATTTCAAAGGTTGTGCAATCTTCCTCAATCGCCTCTTCGGCCTGCTTGATGGACATACTCTTTGTCCTCTTCACAAAGGACAGGGTCCTTCCGAAATAGAGGGGGATTAGGGAATCCATCATCAGGTCCCTGTCTACAGGCTCATCCCGGTAGGAAACGGCCATATCAAAAAGGAGCCTTGCCCACAGGTCGGTAGGGAAATTGAACTCGGTCTCCTTCATCTCCATAATTTCCAGAAGCTTCTTATGCACGTCTTGCGTCAGGACCTGTTTCCAGACGTCGTTATACTCATCAAAACCGTTGTGGAATTGGTTGAGCAGGTTCTCTGTGTTCACATCCACCTTGGGAGGCATCTCAATCTCTCCAAGCCCGAACCCGAAAATAGCAGTAGGTCTGCTGTATTTTACTTTGGTCCAGAACGAATCAAAAGATCTCATCACAGAAAAAATAGTACCCACTACCTGCCTGAACATGGGTCCTAAATCGGAGCCCGGATCTTTGGTCCGGTGAATTTTCGGTCTGCCCATAAAAGACTGGCATATCTGCACCTTCTGGTTGATGGCTATAGTAGTCATCCAGATATCAATCCCGAAGTTGGCCACTGCCTCGTCCCATGTGTCACTCTCTAAATATACCTTTCCCAATTTTCCGCTGAAACCGAAATCGCCGCCGATTGGCTGCCTGGTTCTCCTGCCGTATAATGCCCGGGTCATGGGATAGGCAATGCCGTTTGTAATGGTGCCATCATACTTGTGTCTTACATACAGGGGGGCTACATAGGAAAACCCCTCAAAGAGAGGCTCGCCCAAGTGCTTTATCCACTCAGGGGTAATGCTCTTCAGGTCCGCATCCACAACCACCACGGCCTTTGCCTTAAGATCAACCACCTTTTGAAAGAGATTCTTGAAATTGTTTCCCTTGCCCTTTACGCCGGGCCGCGTGGAAAGATAGATCTTGGGTGCATCGGTCGGCGTATCCAAAAAGACCTGCTTAGTGTCATCCGGGGAGTTATTGTCACAATTGATTATGACAGAAGTCTTATCACTGAAATATTTTTTCAGCCCCTTATCTGCCTGCGCCATAGGATAGCTGATGGAATCGGCCTCCTTATAAGAAGGGATACATACCACCATCTCGCTTTTTTTAATATTATCGGGATTGACTTCGTTTTCGAACCTGTCAGACATTGTCTGCCTCCTCTTTTTCATTCAGTATGTCTAGTAGGGCTGTATTCCAGCCTTTTGGACCCATCTCACTGGTAACCATCAGCCGGGGGATTCGCTTTTTGAGCCCTTCAAAATTGCGTTTTGACCGGACAAGGACAGGATAATCAGCGCATTCCAACATGGAAAAATCATTCGGGCTATCCCCAAGGGCGACGGAGACAATATTTCCATGGAGCCGTTTATACAAGGACATGAGCTTTTGCATGGCCTGCCCTTTGTCATTTTTGCCGTTAAGATGAAAAAACCGTCCTCCTTCAGTAATGGTAAGCCCTCTTTGTGCCGCAGCCTTTTTAAGACTTCCCCTGTCAACAGGGTCTTGATCCAGAATGATAAACGGTTCGTCAAACTCACGCATGGCGGCCAGACGGGCACTCCTTTTGTCAAGCCCCGTGAGGTCTGATATATCATCAATTCTCATATCTGAAAAGCCCTTTATGTCCCACCCCAGTTCGTCCCGAATCCCATCAAGTTCTCTAATCAAATCAGCGTATGGCAAACCGAGAGACCATTTCCACAGGTCCCCGTCAAGGAAGGCATCAGGCGGCGGGGCCTTAATGGTATCACACGGGAAAAAAATACCGCCACCATTTTCGGATATAAAGGGGGCCGATATGGACAGCTTTCGGCGGAGCTGATCCATTTCCGCCCTTGTCTTGCTGGAAACAAGCACAATCGGAATAAAAAGCCTTTTACACCGGTCAAGGGCGGGCAGGGCCTCCTCCCAGCCATATGTGTCATGGTCCAGCAGTGTACCGTCCAAATCGGTAAAAACTACGTAATGGTTCACCTTATAAAAAACCTTTAGACAGGATTACAGGATAAAAAAGATTTCTGTGTCCTGTATATCCTTATTTATAATCATGGATTACAATAGTATGTTTGTATGCAAAGGCACTTAGCCCTATTTATTGAGATGTTACCTAAAACCCTTACGGGTCAACTCCGAATTAGGAATTTAGGCGTAAGCCTTTTATGCTGCCGCAACATATTGAGCTATTACGCTAAATTCATAAAATTTTTATTATGGGAATGTGAACAGTCCAATGATAAATTTTATCAAAACGGGATATATACTCTGATTTACAAGATTAAATTAATCCAGTCCATCCTGTTAATCCTGTCAAAAAAGAATAGACTCCTGACACTTCAGTCATGGGCCTTTCCCATTTTAAGAAAAGCGTCTTTTTTCGCTCTCCATCACTTCAACAATATCAAAAAAAATCCGGGGAAGCTTATTGGATACACGCTCCCACGAAACCGTCTGGGGCGTTTCGAACACGCTCTGTTCCGCCTGGCGCTCAACCTTCAAGATTACCTCGGCAAGGCCATCATCGAGAAAGCTTTTGAATTCGGAATGGGAGTTGACAAATCTCAGGAAACGCTCCGTCATCCTGTACGGCGAGGTAAGTACTTCACCCGCATGAAGTATGGAATTTCTGAATACGTTCCTGACCATATATTCCTCGGCATCCCGGTCGTGAATGAGATTGCTGAAGCTGGCATCATCCGAATATTTTTTGACCTGCTCTTCTGCCACGGCCTGGTAGGTTACGGATAAATCCCGGAAAAAGGTGTCGGATATCTCAAGGCCCTCTTCTATGATCAGGGCATTCATCAACGTGGTGACAATATCAATTGCCATTCGATTGAGACCTTTGGTCCTGTCTTTCGGCGATGTGTCCTGATGCTTGTGATCAAAAGGGTCCTCGGAAAACATGACCTGTGCAGGGGAAGATGCCTTTCGATAAATCTCAATCAGGGTAAATATCTCCACACCCCAATTGGTAGCAAATCGCATCCGTTTCAAGAGGTCCACATGAAACGCCACTTCGCCGGAAAGCTGATAATGAAAGCCAAGAAGAAAATCAACAAGACGCAGCATTTTTTCCTCTTTGCTTTCCGCAAATTTCCTCTTTAATGAAAGCAGGAGGGGGTCAAGAAGGAGCCTTTTTACCCTGCCGTAGATGCCTCTGTCCGCGATTCTGGAATAGTATGCCTTTGAGAAATCGTAGTTCAGGGCGACCACCGGATAAAACAGCCGGTCTAATTGTACCCGTTTAAAGGAGCGGATATCAGCATCAATCAACCCTATGGATTCTGCTCCTAAGGCTATGGCCAAACCAAAGCTGAGAAACATATTTTTGCCCTTGCCGGGCTCGTTTATATTGAATCCTGCCTCATTCAATTGTCTGTAGATGTCGCTGAATCCGGGACCGTCGTTCCACTGGATCAAACTGTTCTTTATGCCGGAAGACTTCAGCATATCTCTCAGTTGAAAGGCATCTTCCTCTGTGGCACGATCCAGGCCAAAAATGATGCTCGACAAATAGGTAACACTTTTCAACTGTCTGAGGAGATTCTGGAAGATGGGAAAATTTGCCGGATCGGTGTATTCTGAGGCAAGGGCAGGGATAATCAGGACCGTCTTTTTCCACTTGGAGTGGAGCCTGAGCTGGGACTTCAGATGCTTTCTGTCCTGCCGGAGGATGTGGAAGGTCGTTATCTGACCGCTGTTTTGCGAGAAGTCGGAAATGGCTGAGCTCCTTTTTAGGGCGCAAGAGAGACCGGTTGAACATCACATTGTTCAGGCCAACGGTTCGCTGAACCCGGATTACGGGCCGGGATTATTGGCCAATGAATTTAGCGAAAAGTCCGGCCTTTGTCAACACCCCTTTGGCCGTTTCAATATAAAGCTTTCTCTAGGAGGCTGTCCGAGAATAGGCTTCTGCTACGACCGGCTGTAAATTTCGAGGATCTGCGTTGGCAAACCCAAAACGCCCTCAATGTAGGCTACTGCTACGTCTCCGGTCGTTTTGGGCTTGCCGCCTTGCCCTCAAAATTTTCGCTCGGTCTCGCGACGAAGCCATTCTCGGACAGCCTCCTAGCTTTTCACTTGAATGAGGAATGGTCACCTGATATTGTCCTTATAAGGACGCAAATAACATGATTCCATCTATTGAAACCTGCTTTGAGCTCATGGATAAGTACCGAATGCTGGAAAATATCAAGACCCACTCCATTGTCGTCACAAAGGTGGCCCACTTGATTGCCTTAGGGCTCAGAGATGCCGGTCTGGATATCTCTATTGAAAAGGTCGTTGCAGGGGCCCTTCTTCATGACATTGGAAAGACCCCCTCGCTTGGGACCGGCCAGGACCATTCTGAAATCGGAAGACAGCTTTGCCTTGAAAATCATCTTGATGAAACTGCGAGTATTGTGGCAGAGCATGTCAGGCTGAAAAACTATAATCTGAATGGGGATTATTCGGAAAAGGAAATCGTGTATTATTCGGACAAGCGGGTTAATCATGACACGATAGTGAGTCTGGAAGACCGCCTGGCATATATCCTCGATCGATATGGAAAAAATAAGGAAGGCATTTGCCGGGCCATTCGAATGAATTTCGAACTCTGCAAAAGGGTTGAAAAAAAGCTCTTCAAAAAACTGACTTTCAGCCCGGAATCGTTGGCCGACTTAGCTGAAAATGAGGAGATCGGCCTAACTTCAGACCTCGAA
>JAFDAP010000095.1 GCA_019313765.1 Deltaproteobacteria bacterium
CATGTATTCCTGTATTGCGGACCCGTATGATAATGGGTTGATTGCCCTTGCCCGGGGAAAAAGGCCTGATATTGTGGAGTTGATCCACAAGGTGATGGATGATGAGGCGGTAGATGATAAGTCTTTAGCTGAAGAACCCAATGATGGTTGGAAGTTGTCTGATTATGTAAAGACAGCCAAAATTATTTTGGGGAAATCCCTGTACTCGGATTCCTGGCTTGAGATATAAAATCGCCTGGCGATTTTATGGAACGCGACCTTTGAAAAACGTTCAATTTTGTGCAAGGTCAAGGAAGACGAAAATTTTAGCCACCCCGCTTAGGATGCCAAGCGGGACAGGCATCCATACATCGAGTATTTCGAGGATTGAAATTTGAGTGTGACGCAGAAATTGGGCAAAAGGGGGCGTTTTTCAAAGGTCGCGGAACGTCCCGCACGCGGGACGTAGAGACAGCAATTACTACTTTTTATCGCCAGCATGTAGGATGGGTTGAGGCACGAAACTCATCAAAACTGCTGTCATGGACCTCGCCATGGCACAAGAAAAGTGTTGTGGGGAGGTTCTTTTTTGGGGCGCTGACCCGTGAACGGATTTTTACGACACGCTGCGGGAGAAGGTCGTAGCGAAACGGTCTTGCGATCTTGACAATTGAATAAGGGTGTTTATTTTTAGGCTTGTAAGAATGCGTCATTACAGCAATTTTCATTATAGTCCATGACAGTGGAATTTTGCCGGATAGTATAAGACGAGGTGAAACATTAGACATGAATCAGGCACATCAAAACGCTGCGACCCCTGGTGACTTTGAAAGGGCCCAGCAGGACAAGATGATAGAGGATAACCTGGCCAGAATCGGGAGAAAGATTCTGGTCATGAGCGGAAAGGGTGGTGTCGGAAAGAGCACTGTCGCCAGTTATGTGGCCCTGCTTTTGAGCGCCAAGGGTCATAAGGTCGGGCTTCTGGATGTAGATCTCCATGGTCCTACTATTCCACATCTAATGAACGTTCAGGGTGGCCTGGATATACCCGAGGAGGGCGTGGTCAGGCCTTACCGGTTTTCAGACAAATTGAGTATTGTCTCTCTGGAAATGGTTTTGGGGGACAAGGATACTGCCGTTATCTGGCGGGGACCCTTGAAGATCAGCGCAATCAGGCAATTTATCTCTGATATTGACTGGGGTGATCTGGATTACCTGATTGTCGACTCGCCGCCGGGAACAGGGGATGAACCGCTCACCGTGGCACAGACAATACCGGATGCCGAGGCCCTCATCGTGACCACACCTCAGGAAGTCAGCCTGGCAGACGTGAGAAAATCGATTAACTTCTGCCGGCAGGTCAAAATGAAAATAATCGGTGTGGTGGAAAATATGAGCAGGTTTGTCTGCCCCCACTGTGGGGAGAAGCTCTCTATTTTCGGGAGCGGTGGCGGCAAAAGAATGGCTGCTCAAATGGATGTGCCCCTTATTGGAGAGATACCCCTCGATACAGAGATGGTGGAAATGGGGGATAAAGGCAGATTGGATTCTCTTATGGAAAAGTCCGATCTGGAGATAAATAAGGTTTACAAACAGATAGTAGAAAGGATTGTTACGGAGGATTATTGAGATGGAAGAAGGAAGAATTGCTATCCCTTCAATGGGACCCGGTGGTCTTGATGGCCAGAGGTCAGGCCATTTCGGGCACTGTGATGTTTTTACCATGGTGGATGTTGAGAATGGAGAAATCAGAGAGGTCAGTACCGTTCCGAATCAGAGCCATGTTCAGGGTGGATGTATGGTCCCCGTGAACCTACTGGCGGACCACAATGTAAAGGCCCTGATTGTAGGAGGTATCGGTATGCGGCCTTTAATGGGTTTCAAGCAGGTAGGGATTAATGTTTATTACGATGCAACCCGGGCCGAGATAAGACCCGTTGTGGAAGACCTGATCTCCGGCAAGCTACCCGAAATAGGAGACGACCAGGTGTGTGGGGGCGGCGGCGGAGCCATGCAATAGGCCTGATGACCATGTTTACCAGATGAAAGGTTTTTTCCATGGGCAAAAAAGAAGTAAATGATGATGTATACAAGATGCTGTCCGAGTCCGGATATTCGGATAAGGCAATCGAATATTTCCAGGCAAAGGAAAACACGGGCGTTATAGATAATGCGGATCAGGTTACGGATCTTGTGGGGCCATGCGGGGACACAATGAAGATCTCCTTTAATATCGATGGAGATACTATAAACGACGCAAAAATACAGGTTCTCGGGTGTCCCGGCGCTGTTGCGTCCGGGTGTGCAGTGATAAATCTTACCAAAGGCAAGACTTTGGACGAGGCCGCCAGGATCGACCTGGATGTCCTTTACAAAGAGGTTGAAAAATTGCCGGATAAAAAAATCCATTGCGCACGCCTGGCCATAAAGACGCTGCAAAAGGCACTGAAAGAATATGAGGAAAAAAGCCTGGGTAATGCGACAGGTGAAAGTGCCGGGAGGAAATAATGAAAATAGCCGTTACATCTCAAGGAACCGACCTCGATTCAGAGGTTGACCCAAGGTTTGGGAGGGCCCCTTATTTTGTTGTCGTGGATTCCGAGACCTTTGCCTTTGAGGCGCTGGATAACAAGGAGAATTTAAACGCCCTCAAAGGGGCCGGAATCCAGGCTGCCCGCATGGTGAGTGACAACGGGGCCGAAATTTTACTTACGGGATTCTGCGGACCCAATGCCTTCAAGGCTTTAGCCGCCGCAAAAGTGGGCGTAGCCAATAATGCAAGCGGTACGGTCAGGGAAGCGGTGCAGGCCTATCTTGACGGGAAACTCCCTCTGACCGATAAGGCCGATGTTGAGGGTGGCTGGTAGGAGAGAGAATATGCCGATATTTGAGTTTGAGTGTGCTGATTGTGGTCATCACACGGAGATCCTGATGGCAAGCACGGAAACGGATCTGGTTGCCTGTGGAAACTGCGGTGGACGCAATCTCAAGAAACTGTTGTCAGCGCCCGCTGATGTCAGCCCCGTAAAGAGTTTTCCGGTGAACGCCGCTGATCGATGCTGCGGCACTGAAGGTCCACCTGCCACCTGCGCAGGGCCTGGAAGTTGCTGTGGTCGCAATTGATCATGAAAGGCTATCTTTTTGTTTTGTAATAGTCTTCAAGTCGGCCTAACTGACCGATGTATTCTTCCTGGAATTGAAAATCCGGATAGTATCCTATTTCATTCTTCAGCGGTTCGATCAAGGGGAAGATATCGATTCCGCAACTGTTCCTTCCCTTTTTGTCTGCCTCATGGACAACCAAGATGCAGTAATAACTGACCAGTAGCCTGAGACCCGAGGGCCTTCTGAATAAATAGGCCCTTCCACCGGTCGTATTTACAAAAAATCCCGCGTACTGATAAAGGACCTTCATGGAAGGCCTGATGTTTTCCGGGTCAGGACAACGATCACCCAATGTAAGCCACCTGTAAAACATTTCCAGACTGATCTCCATTGTGTCCTGCTCGTTTTTGAGCACGTCTCTAATCAGGGACAGGTCTTTTATGTCTAATATACGAAAAAAGTGGTACAGGTTCCGGATGATCATTTTAGGGTCCGCGCCCTCCCCTGCCGGCAAAGGAGGCCGCGCCGCAGCACGCCGCAGGATGTTTTTGAAGCGCGTGTAAGCATCCGTTTTCGGATTCAGACGACTGACATACTCCTTTTCATCCAAATAGCGGAAAAAGTCGGCCACGTTTTTCTCTATCCGGGCGCAATAGTTTTCCTTTGGGACGGGTTTTACAAGCGGCTCATCCGGGGTTGGCCGAACCGGAATGGGCCCCTCTTCCCCGGTGACCCCCTGTGGTTCAGGTGGAAGGGGCAATTTCTTTACAGGCGCGGGCCTTTCAATAACCGAATCTTTTACCGGTTCGCCTACAATTTCGGAGTACAGGTAGTAACCAAGCCCCGCCAGGATTATAACCAACAGTAGCCACCACCAGCCATGGCCTCTTTTACTCTTTGTACTCTTTGCCATAATCTTTTCCTTATGATGGAATGTACTGGTTATCCCTCTTCAATTTCTCCGACAGGGTCTTGTACCTCACTGTTTAACAGGGAACCGGAGCGTCACCGTGGTTCCCACCCCTTCTTGACCCCGGATCTTAATTTCGCCGTTGTGATTCATGAGGATTTGGTAGACCATTGTCAAACCCAAGCCCGCACCGCGTGTCTTTGAAGTGAAAAACGGGTCATATACCGAATCCAGATTTTCCCGGGCAATGCCACAGCCTGTATCCTTGATGCTGGTCACGATACTGTCACCGTCGAGTTTGGCCTCAAGTGTCAGCTTCCCGCCATGAGGCATGCTTTCAAGTGCATTTTCAAGAATATTGGAAAGGGCCTTTGTGATCTGGGATGCGTCCATTAAGGTCGAAGGAATATCTTTATCAATTTTGACTATGAGCTTTATGTCCTGTTTTCTCGCCTGTTCTCCGAATTCCGTTACAACTTGATCAAGCACTTCTTTCATATCATCAAGATTCATTGTGGCAGATTGGACACCGGCAAATTCGTGCACCTCTGTAACGATATTTTCAAGCCGTTTTGATTCCTCTATGATAATATTGACATATTTCTGAAGCTTTGGTTCTTCTTTGAGTTCCTTTTTTAACCTGGAGGAAAATCCGCCTATGGTAGTGATGGGGTTCCTGATTTCGTGGGCCACCCCCTTGACCAGATTACCCATGGCCGATAACCGTTCGGAACGGATTAGCTTTTCCTGGGTTGTTTTCAGCTCTCGTTCGGTAAGTTGGAACTTTTTCTCGAGACGGCGATAGAGTTTGGCGTTATCAAGGGCCACGGCAATCTGCTGGGACATGATGGTAAGGAGTTCCTGATCCGCATCGGTAAAGGGTTCTCCGGATCTTTTGTTCAGGACCTGAAGCGCGCCGATTGGTTTGTCTCTCAAGATCAGGGGCATGCAGATCATTGACCGGGTCTCAAAGCCGGTTTTGGTGTCAAATTTGTTGCTGAAATTTTTTTCAGTGTTTACATCCTGCATCACCACGGATTCCCCGGTCTGTATTACACGGCCTGCAACTCCTTCCCCTAACTTTAGCCTAATCCGTTTGACGGGTTCCTTCTTTTTCCCCCTTGCGATTCGAATGAATATTTCGCCCTTGTCTTCATCTAATTCATAGACGGTGCTTGCCTCTGCATTTATAAACTCCTCTGCCCACTGCATGGCGTAATTGAGCACGACCTCAATTTTCAAGGAGGAATTGATAATGGAACTGAACCTTATGAGGGTGTCCAGCTCCTTTTCATGAATGTTCTTTGGCTTTTGTTTTTTCAATGCAAAGAGACCTTGTCTGGTTTCTTTTCCGCTTCCAAGGGCGAATGCCTTTTCAAACGCAATGTTTAAGGGTTTGACTTTTTCATGGTGTAGATTTAAAAATAAGAGGTCTCTGTTGATAGTTGAGGTTATCAATTGTCGGAACAAAAGATTAAACGATTCCAAATATACAAGAGTTCGAAGTGAGAAGCAATGAAGAATCCTTATAATCTGCGTTCATCTGCGTCCCATTGATGTATCGGAAATTCTATGAAAATTCTTTTGACCAATGACGACGGCATTCATGCTCCCGGACTGTTCGCCCTGTTTGAGGCCCTGAAATCGGACTATGACGTGGATATTGTCGCGCCGGAAGCAGAAATGAGTGCCGTGGGTCATGCTATCACCCTGACTTCGCCGCTCAGGGTTCGAGAGGTTCAGAAAAGCGGATCATTCTTCGGTTACGCAGTCTCAGGCACTCCTGCCGACTGTGTAAAGATTGCGGTGCAGGAGCTGCTTGAAAGGACCCCGGACATTATTCTTTCCGGAATAAACGTGGGTGCCAATGTGGGCGTTAATATACTTTATTCCGGGACGGTCTCTGCGGCCACGGAGGGTGCCTTTTTGGGGGTTCGATCCGCTGCCATCTCACTTGCAACCAGGAAAAACCCGGATTTTGCGTTTGCGGCCCGATTCAGTAAAGAGATCATCCGGTTTATTGAGGACAGCGGTCTTAAGAAGGGAACGGCCTTGAATGTCAATATCCCGGCATGTCCTCCTGAGAAGATAGCCGGTGTATATATTACAAGGCAGGGGACCTCCAGATTCGAGGAGCGCTTTGAACGCCGCAATGACCCGAGGGGCAACGTGTATTATTGGCTTTCGGGTGAAAAGTTTATTGAAAACGGAAATCCGGAAAATGATTCCATGGCCCTGAAGGAAAACAAGATCACCATTACACCTATCCACTATGACCTCACATGCGAGAAGGAACTGGTGCGGTTGAAGGCCTTGCCCTTGCCGTCATGGCGCCATCTTAAGGGCTAAATCCCAAATCACAAGCACCAAATTACAAACAAATCTCAAACTACAATATTCAATGATCAAAACCGGATTGAAATGGCATTTCCAACATCGAACATCGAACTTCCAACGTTGAATTATGGTACGCCTTCGACGTTCGACGTTCATCTTTTTCCTGTTTGTATTTTCGAATTTTGGTCATTGGAATTTGTTTGATATTTGGGATTTGATATTTGGAATTTCAATAAGTCAATAAAACTCCAACAAAGCAAATCCCCTCTGGGGATAACCAAAGCCCGGAGGCTGGGCCAGGATTTTTACTGGGAGATCCTTAGCCTGACGGCTATGAGCACAGAGGCTCGCCCTACTGTTCAGGAAATCTCCGGCCACAGATCATTCCAGGGGCATGTCTGTTCATATGCATAAGCGGCCTTGAGAACCAGGTCATCTCTGTGTCTTGGTCCGACGATCTGAAGGCCTGCCGGAAGGCCGGTATCTGTCAGCCCGACCCGGACGGTTGCCGCTGGATGGCCTGAGAGATTGAAAGGATATGTAAAGGCTACCGCACCGAGAAGCGGGATGGGGTGGCCGTCAATCTCTCCAGGCGGCGGGCCCTTGGCCGCAAATGCCTCGGTGGGCATGGTGGGGGTCAGGAGGAGGTCAAAGCGCTCAAAGAATTCCCAGAGTGCTCGATTCAGGTCCGAGCGAATTTTCTGGTTCTTTATGTGGTCATCTAATGACAGTGTCTTTGCATGATCCAGTGACATCACAAGGGTTTTGCCCAATTCCGGGCGAATCTTTTCCAGGTCCTGGTGAACCTGTGCATAAATATCGCAGCTCGTGAGTTCGGACCACGCCTGGCCCACCTCGGGTATCTCCCCGTCCCAGATTTCAACGCTATGTCCCATCTTTTCAAATTGTCTTACGGCATCTTCCACGAGGGCCATGATATCCTGCTGTACCCGCGCATATCCTAAGGTTGGGCTGAAACCGACCTTTAAGGACTTATCAAGATTGTTCAGACTTTCCAGATAGGATATCCCCGGTCCGGGCAAGGAGTCCTGATCAGCAGGATGATAGCCTGCCACACAATCAAGATACAGGGCCGCATCCTCCACTGTTCTGCTTAAAGGCCCCTGTGTCAACGTCCGGCTGATATGATGTACAGGTACGGGACCTAAAGGCACCCGTCCATAAGAGGGCTTAAATCCAAAGCATCCCGAATAACAGGCCGGAATGCGGATGGATCCCCCTGCATCTGAACCGGTCGCTAAAGGGACCATGCCGGATGCGACCGCGGCGGCCGAGCCTCCGCTTGAACCGCCCGGTGTGCGCTCACGGTTCCAGGGATTCCGGGTCACCCCAAACAGCCTGTTTTTGGTGAAACCTGTGAATCCGAATTCCGGTGTATTGGTCTTACCCACCACGAGGGCACCGGCACACTTAAGCCGTGCAACCTGAACAGAGTCCTGTTGGGCCAGATTGTCCTTAAAGGGAACGGAACCAAAGCTGGTGACCATGCCTTTTACGTCTTCCAGGTCCTTTACCCCTATGGGAATGCCGGCTAATGGGCCGGGATCTTCGCCTTTAGCGATGCTATCGGCCATGGCCTTTGCCTCGGTCATGGCCTGATCGGCCTGCATGGCCACAAAGGCATTGAACGTGGGGTTTATTGCTTCGATTGTTCTCAGGGTTTCCTCCATCAGCTCAACAGGGGAAAGGTCTTTTGAGCGGATGAGATTGGCCAGTTCAACGGCCGACTGATAGCGAATCAATGTCATGGCAGATTCTCCTTGAGCTTGTAATAAAAAGAGGCCCCTAATCTCAGGACCTCTTTTTTTCCGTATTACTATATAATTGAAGTTTCACCGAAATTATACATCGTACATTTAAGCAACCATGCGCAACAGGGTGTTGATGAAAGATTTTTTCATGGATTTGGGGTGATTACGGCAAACGGTATCAAAA
>JAFDAP010000096.1 GCA_019313765.1 Deltaproteobacteria bacterium
AACTTTCATGAGTGCTTCTCCTTTCTTTTTGGCTTTTTGGTTAAAACCCTTTTAAAGGAAAAGCGCCCTTTTTTCTACATCTTCAGAATTTACACAATAAATTGTACACTACCAGTTTATTCCTTCCACATATCGTTGAAGATAGTTTTTAAAGACGGGATCAAGATTCTCCATACTCTGGACCGCAATATCGTAAAATCCCACGGCACGGAGAAAAATGTCCTTCGGCAGAGCCGATTCCCCGGCAAACTCGGATATTCGTCCCTGAGCTACCCGTCTCGTGAATTCCATCTGAAACATCCGATCCTGCGCGTTCACATAGCCCCAGGCAAAGTAGAGATCTTCATCGTTTTGCGCGATGATGGTGGGCACAGCGTATCGATTTCGCTCAATGGTAACCGCATCTTTCAGACCCGGTGCCGTAATCTCGTCATTGTACTCGGGAATAAAGCTCCTGAGATAGACATACAGGCCAATAACAATTACCAGGATGACAATCAGTATTATAGACATAATTTTTTTCATCACGATAATCCTTTTCCAAATAATTGTGGTTGATGGAATCAGGTTTTCATCCTTGACAATAAAAAAATATCGATGTGAAGAATGAAGACCTGAACCCTTATTACGAGCAGGGCGTTAGCCCTGCGAGTTCCGTTTTTACTATTTGCGTGGAATCTGCCAGAACGAGCCCATTTTTTGAAATGCCTTCACCATCTCAATCATATACTCCGACATATGAGAAAAGTAATCAGGCTCCAATCGTCTTGTAAAAAACCTGCCCGAGAAAATTTTGACCATGTCTGGTAACCGAACTATACCTTCCTCAGTATCCGGTTTATATCCGCTCCAGTTACGCACATGCTCTTCCGACCGGAAGAGAAGCATGGTGCTTCAGGCATAGGCGATATCGTTGAGCCAATCTCTGAACGGGACTGGAGTATAGGCTATCAGGCCTTCGGGATCGGTCTTTTCAACATCACCATCTTTCATCTCGACTCTCATAGGCTCCCCACAATCAAGACAGGGCGCATCGATCCGCACAACTTTTCCGGGGAACAGCCAACTGACTGCCAGCGCTTCGAACCCTCATTGGGCGAACCATTTTTGCTGCCCTTCAATAGTGATTCTATATTGTGTCGGGAGGTTGTTAAAAGGGGCAAAGGAGACGATACAGTCCGATTTGGGGTATAACCAGCCGGGAACACCGGCGGAGAACAGTTTATGAAGGACCTTTCGCCCTTCCTCCGGGGAAACACCCAAATCGGCTGCAAGCTCCGTAAAGAAAGGCGCCTCCCCTGTCTCTACCATGCGCTTCATGATAATCTGGAAAGCTCTATCCAATGTGCTAAGTTCACTCATGCTGTCCACCTCCTCAATTTATTTGAAATGAAAAGATTCATTTATATGATGTAAAGCTCCCTGTAGCAAGACTTCGCCGAGCTCAGTCGAGTCGCTACGGGGAATGCGCTTTGTGCCTTTTCAAGGTGATGATCCCGGCCGGTACCTGCTTTTCGACCATAATGGTGTTGTATGTCCTCTCCCCGCCGGTTCTCTGATCGACATGCCCTAATCTTTTACCGCCCAATATCCCAACTTATTTTCCTTTACCTACATAACTTACTTTTTTACCAGCGTCCCCATTCCACCATTCCACATTTTTTACCAGCGTGCCCATTCCATTCACCCGATGCTCATTCATGTCAGCCCTAAGTCACCTTAACACGATCTTCAGATAATTCCATCAAAATGAAAAAGCCCCAGTCTCGATCACCAGGTCGAATGGGAACGTTTTTTCAATGTTGACTCGTTTCGGGTTCAAGCGCCCCCTGGTTGACCACTTTAAAACATGCCTTTGCAGGTTTCGCCTTGCCTCTGAAACGGTCCTGCCAAAGAGCGTCAATACATATGCTGTATCCTGCCTGGGCCGGATCTTATTGCCCATCACCGCACTGTGACCAGTTGTTTGAGATATCCGTCCTCCTCACAAAGGATCGATTTATAACGGTCCCCCTCAGCTTGCTGCAGGGGCATTGGTGGTTGACGTTTTATATTTTGAAAGATAAATTGGCTTTATAATGTTCCTACTTCTACTATAGAGCCCGCCATGAGGAACAGAAGAAAATGAAGAAAAGATCGAATAAGAAAATAGCAAACGATTTCTTTGATTATCTTGGCAGGCATCTTCCCCAGGAATGTGCCAGTGATGAGTTCTATTTTCTTCCCCGCTCGGAAACCGCTATCAAGCACCTTGGCCGTTTGGATGGTCTCACGTCGGGAGAAGTTCAGGACCATATTGACTATGTCCGAAATCTTTCAGCGGAAATCTCGTCGGAAAAAGATGAAGACTTAGAGGGCGAAATAGATCGCCTCCTTCTCAGCCAAAGCATGGAAGGCTTTATCAGGGAATTCGACGATGCAGAGGTCTGGCGGAAAGACCCGACCCTCTATATCAAGATCCCGCTCTTTGCAGCGGATCAAGTAATTTCCGAAAAGGGGTTTGGCCCAGACCAGAGGGAATCCTGTCTATACGGTCTTCTTGCCCAAATCCCCTCCCTTCTCCGGGTGGCTGTTGAAAATCTGTGCAGCGTTTCGGAGATCTCCCGCCGGCTCGCCTTGGATATGACCATGGATGCTATTCATTTCTTCAACCATGGTGTCCGGGCCTTTATTGAAGAAGAGATGGATGGTAACAGATCGCTTGTTTCTGAAAACCGGAGGGTCTTGGAAGCATGGGAACAATATAGAAAACATTTACTCCAGCTACGTTCAAAAACCCATTTTGCGGTTGGCCTGGATGGCCTCAAGAAAATCATCTCTGTCAGCTTCGGTTATACCAGACCCCCCGAGGAAATCCTTGAGATAGCCCAAGACGCTTATCAAAACACCCAAGAGAAGATCCGTGATCTTGCGCGAAAGATAGACAGCAAAAAGACCTGGCACCCCATGAATTATAAAAAGCGTCCCTCAATAACATCCCCAAAAGCGTTTATACAACTATATGTGAAAGAGGTTCAAGCCCTTCGTCGCTTTTTTTACTCTCAAGACGTTATCACCTTTCCTGCCGGGGAAAAGGTCACTGTCCTTGAAACCCCATCCTATCTGCAATCCCTAAGGGCCACAGCCTCCTATAAGGCCCCTTTGACAGGCCGGATAAAAGGCCATGGCATATTTTACATTACCCCCGCAAAAGAAGACCTGGAACTGATCTCAAGTCATAGTCCCTATCTGTCGGCCCATGAGACTTACCCCGGCCATCACATCCTGGATCATCTTCGAATTCATCATCATAATCCAATCCGCCGGCAGATCGAATCCCCTCTCTTCTATGAGGGGTGGGCCTGTTACGGGGAGCAACTCCTTGATGAGCTGGGATACGTCCTGGATCCGCGCCAACAGCTTATCCAGTTGAAACGCCGGCTCTGGCGTAATCTCAGGGCCGTGCTGGATGTAAAACTTCAGACCGGAAGGATGACCCTGGCCCAGGCCGCCAGTGAAATCCAGACCCTCGGGTTCTCTTCAAAGAGGGCTCAGCGCCAGGTCCGTCGGTTTTGCCTTACACCCGGATATCAATTGTGTTATTTTATGGGAACGTATGAGATCGACAGGCTTCGTGAGAAATTTGGTTCTCGTCTGGGTCTCAAACGTTTCCACAATACACTTTTAGGCGGTGGTGAGATCCCTTTCCATCTTGTGGAGAAAAAGTTGGAGGCCAGTTGCCAAAAGGTGGATTGATCTGCACCTTGAAAAGGCGAGCGTGACATCAGAATTCGGGTATTGAAAGGAGAACATGAATGAAAAAGATAAAGGGCTATCATGGCGAATGGAACATGGGCAGTCCCGGAGGTTGGGACTACCAGGGCACTGCCCAACTCTTGGGAAAAATGGCATGGGATCTAATTCTGGAAAACATCGACGTAGGCGTCGATCTGGACTTTGGACATCCACAGATCAATGCCGTCCCTGGATTTGCCCGTATGATGTTGCGTGCCCACAGAAATCGGCACGGGAGAAATCCCGTGCACGCTGTACTCTTAGCAGAGACAGAGACCTTGGACGTGGTACTGGAAAACAAGAATTTTGTGAATTATCTGAATAGCATGGATGGCGTTAAGGCCTCCCTGGCAGGACCTGGCCATCTCTCGCTGAGAAAAGGGAAGGTATATTGCAAAGGTGAGGAAGCCACGGTTATCTTCATGGATTTTAACATGAATACCCTGATTAAGATCGGCCAAGAAGAGGGTATCGAGCCAATCAAAGAGGCCATCAGGCAAGGTATTCTGGTGAACCCACGCGGTATGGAACCATTAGGTGCCAAAGGGCTTTTTGAAGCGATTAGGGAAAATGACCGGGTGACATTGAGTGAGGATACCCAAAAACATACTCCCTGGACCCGACAATTCTATCCCCGCAGCACCACGGGTCCCGAGGGAGAAATCATTGAAGACTTGCCCGGATGGACAGAAAACCACTGGAAGGATTTGGTGCTCAAACCTGCGCACGGATATTCGGGGCACGGTATTTTCGTGGGACATAAGGAAAAGGACTCCAATAAACATATACAGATTGCTCTAAACGCAGGTGACTATATTGTCCAGGAGATGGTCCCTTTATCCCTCTGGTCCGAACAGAGCGCATGGGCGCTCCCGGATGAGCGTTCGTTGTATCTTAAAGAGTGGCAGACCGATTTCCGCTGTTTCATAACGGACGAAGGGCTTCAGGGATTTCTTGCCCGATTTGGCGGCATTCCCACAAACGTGGGTTCGGGTGGGGGAATCCAGCCCCTTGCTATCCTAAACAGTAACGTGAGCCAACGTGCGGCAGTGGACGAGATCAATCAATCTTTGTTGAAGTTAGGCTTCGAGACCTTTATGCAAATCCAGAACGAAGTCAAACAGAAGGCCATTGAGATGGGCTTTACCTATCTTTTAGGCCCGATTATGATCGCCCTCAGGCCAAGACTATTGACAATGGAGCATATGGCTGAACTCAGAGAATACGCCCATAATTTATGGCGGGACGCTGTCAAATTAGAGGAACTCTGGCGGGCTGGACAATTGGACGATGTGGTGCAGGTGGGAGCAGAGGAAAAGGAATTGGCAATGATTCAACCCTGGCGAGGTAGCCCGGCCCTCATGGTTTCTGATGGGCTTTTCAGCCTGGGTGCAGATCTGATAAATGAGGAATAATTCATGTTAAAGGTGGGGCCTGACTGGTGGAAGACACTCTTCGATGAGACTTATCTCATCACCGATGCCCGCTCCGTATGCGACGATAGGCTGACCAGTCGCGAGGTGGATTTCATCGAAGAGATGCTTGGGCTGGAGAAGTCCTGGCCTATCCTTGACCTCTGCGGTGGCCAGGGGCGCCATTCCCTTGAACTGGCCCGAAGAGGATTTCAGGACGTGACTGTCTTGGATTATTCTAAGGTTCTTGTAGATTTAGGGAGGAGAAGGGCCCAAGAAGAGCGCCTGAATACCCTTTTCTTAAAAAAAGATGCCAGGAAGACAGGCCTGCCCAGCCGGAGGTTCAGGGTCATCATAGTCATGGCCAGCTCTTTTGGCTACTTTGTGGATGAGGGTCAGAACGAGGAGATCCTGCGAGAAGCCTTCCGATTACTTATGCCAAAAGGATTACTCCTCTTGGACCTCCCCAATAGGGACCACGTGTTGAATCACTTTACGCCCCAATCCTGGCATGAAGCGAATGAGGAGATCTTAGTCTGCCGCAAGAGGAGTCTGGATGAGGATATCGTTTACGGCCGAGAAATGGTTATTTCCAAGAGGAAGGGCCTGATACGGGACGTAACCTACTGCACGCGGCTTTATAGCCCCGAGAAAATCACAGCAATGTTGAGATCAACCGGATTTGATGCTGTCAGTATCCAAAAAGACTTTGTTTCGCACGAGGATAGATTGGACTACGGGCTCATGATCAATCGTATGATCGTAATTGCTCATAAGGCGTAGTAGGCTTTTTTCAAACGCGGAAGGGGCATCTATGCGTGATTTTCTTGGCAGTATTCCGAATAATCATCATCTGCTTTTGGGGAATTCCTTTCACTGGGCTGCACCAGGTTACCGCCGATAAAGTCCCTTATGGGTTTATCCAACAAATCCGGACAGTCATTAACAACATGTTGAATCCATTTTAGACTGCCTTTAGGTCCCTTTGGCTGTATTATCCTTCCCATACGGTTATCTCATAAAAGCAACTTAAATGTTGACATGAGTCAAACGTGAACTGAGACTTTCTTGAAAAATTTATTGAATTAGTTAAGGATGTCCCACTTTTCATTGTAATCACCCTTTCTGAATTCTTCCTGTCTGGTTGAGAGACGGGCTGACTCCGTCATATATTGGGAACGTACCCTGGGAGCTACTCTGCCAAGGTCCTTCGGGTAAGTTTCCGGTACTTGATTCGGTGGGGCTGTGCGGCAGCTTCACCGAGTCTTTCCTTTTTATCCGCTTCGTACTCCGTGTAATTGCCATTGAACCAGATAACTTTGCTGTCCCCCTCAAAAGCCAGGATGTGGGTCGCGATCCTGTCGAGAAACCAGCGGTCGTGGCTGATGATGATGGCACAGCCCCC
>JAFDAP010000097.1 GCA_019313765.1 Deltaproteobacteria bacterium
CAACACTCGACATTTTTTGTTCGAAATTCTGCGGTTCGCATTGATCGATGGACGCTACCAACATCTTCTTATCAGTATTTTGTAGACGGTTGACTAAGGTGCATACCCAGTTATTTTATTATACTTTAGCCCGTTGCAAGGGTGAGGTGTTTTTCAAGGCGATATCTAAACCTTGCGCAGGAACGTGACCGGTTTTCAGGGTTCTGCGAAAATTTGCCTTAGACCTCATGCAGTAAGCTGGAACGAACCCTGAAAATTCGGCCACTGCAAAAGGTTATTGCTAATGCGCTTTGAGATGTCGCCTTGAAAAATACCTCACCCTTGCGATGGAGTTCTAACATTCGCGGATTTTTCAAAGGGCTAAAATGTTACAGAGAATCAAGAATGTGCCCTATTCGTATAACAGAATATAAGGGGACTGCGATTATTTTACCACTTCGGGCAAAGTTCTGTTCAGATGCCTTTATTCCAAATGGAACGGATGTATATTTGGAAAGAAAAAAATGGAGACTCTTCAGGTGTCCGAAAGCGCTCGCCTTTACTTCGACAGGAACAACTTTGCCATGAACAGTTGTCAGATAATCGATCTCAGCGGTTGAGCTGCGGGTAGCCCGATCCCAGTAATAAAGACCGGGATTTCTGTTAATACCTTCCAGGGACACAAGCTCCTGGCCAACAAACTGCTCTGCAATTGCCCCGGTGTGCGCGGAAACCAAATTCTCATTATTGCTCCACTCCCGATACCGGGTTCCCATCAGGCGCTGCATAAGACCCACATCAAGAAATACCAGTTTGTATCTTTTTTCAGACGCCCCGGCAGCAAGAGGAACACCAGCCCCTGAAGTGGCTTTTACTTTTATGAGAATATGGGCCTTTTCCAGCAGATTAATTGCATTTTTGATCTGCTGGGCCTTTGCATCCGGATCAATCTTGGAATAGGTCACCTTTCTACCGACAACCTTTGGCGCAATTTCAAACATCCTGCTAATGTGTTCTGTGCCTGCCCTTCCGCAATACTTGTTGAAATCAACCCGGTATGCAGATAGGATGTTTTCCTGTTCATCAGAAGCGCTCAAATAGGAATTGTCCTCAATGAATCTTTTAAGGACCCCCGGCATCCCTCCTACGAAGAGATAGTCCCTTAATAGCGCAAGAATCTTTTTGTGAATAAGATCTCCGGAGACATTGAGAAGATTGTATTCGGCAATCTGCTGTGCGAGAATATCTTTTCCCAGAGCCTTAATAAATTCGATGAAAGTAAAAGGACGCACATAAACAAACTCCACCCTGCCAACCGGGACTGAGATCCTGCTCAATTCAAATTCCAGCAAAGAACCTGCACCTGCTACGTGCAACCTGGGAATTTCCTCGTAAAAATAGCGAAGCGCTGTTACAGCCTCTGGACAATTCTGGATTTCATCAAAGAAGAGAAGTGTCTGTCCGGGAGAAATATCCTGTTCATAGAAGGCCGCTATCTCGCGGATAATCCTTTTAGGGTCCAGGTCCTGATAGAAAAGACTGCCAAGGGCCGGATTTTTTTCGAAGTTGATACAGACAAATGAAGAAAATTTACTTCCCAGTTTTTCGACTGCGTAGGATTTTCCAGTCTGTCGCGCACCGCGCAGGAGCAACGGCTTTCGGTGCCTTTCTTTAGCCCATTGAATGAGATAATTATCCAGATCACGTTCCATGCTTGGCAGCATATATACGAATACGACAAAAGTCAAGGTAATTCAGTCCGGCTAACAGATATTTTTAGGGGAAATTATGACAAGCAAACAGATAAATATCAGGGTATTTTCAAGCTAAGAAAAACTATTTGCCTGTCTCCTTTTTTTACTTCGACCCAATTTCGCCCTACCGACATAAAATCCTTACCGGGAATTGCTCGTTAACAAGTTTTTGATTTGATTTTTGAATCATTAATGTTTATGGTATAGCCCTTAACTTTCAAAAATCACTTGGTTTATTGTAACCGAAGGGGCGGATATTTCTTGATGACTTCGATAGAAAACATTAAGGATTCCAGCCGGCCTGATCTTTCAGAAGGCGGGTTGATTGCCTGTCACGAATGTGATTTTCTGCACAGCATAGAGCCTGTTCCGGTTGGCGGGAAGGCCCTTTGCTCCCGATGTGGAGCGTTACTGTATAAAAATATCCCCAACAGCATTGAAAGGGCCCTGGCCTTGAACCTGGCCGGTTTGATGCTCTTCATCATGGCCAACGTATTTCCCTTCATTTCCCTGAAGCTGAGCGGTCGAGTCGAGGAGAACGTTTTTCTCTCCGGGGCCATGGCGCTTTACCGTCTGGGCATGGGCGAAGTGGGCTTACTGGTGATTTTCACAAGCTTTCTCTTCCCCTTCCTGACCATCGCCGGAATGCTTTACATCCTCCTTCCACTGAAATTTGGACACCGGCCCTGGAAGATGGCCCCTGTATATCGCCTGGTCCGCTCCCTGGTCCCGTGGAACCTGCTTGCGGTCTTTATGCTTGGGGTCCTTATCGCCATTGTCAAGCTCCTCGACCTTGCCACCATCATACCGGGCATTTCCCTGTATTCGTTTGTAGGGTTTATGGTGGTATCGACTGCGGCCCACGCGAACATGGATCCTTCTGTGATCTGGTCTTCCATGAAGATAGAACCGGCGGGGAACGGATCCGGGGCCACGGCCGCTGAAAGAGGCCTGATCGGCTGCCATACTTGCGCCCTGCTCGTTCCTAAAACAAGCCTCGACGAACACGGCCATGGCGACTGTCCCCGCTGCGGAACATCCCTGCACAGCCGCAAAACCAATAGCCTTGCACGGACCTGGGCCCTTATCTTTTCCGCGACCCTCCTTTATATCCCGGCCAATGTCTACCCGGTAATGACGGTAATCCGATTCGGTCAGGGGCATCCGAATACCATTCTCAGCGGCGTGGTTCACCTGATTGAAGGTGGAATGTGGGTCCTTGCCATGATAATTTTTTTCGCGAGCATAGTGGTCCCGGTACTGAAACTGATCGTGCTTTCCTTTCTACTGCTTACGATTAAGAAAAAATCATCGTGGCGCTCCCGGGACAGAACCCACCTCTTTCGCGTCACCGAAGGAGTAGGAGCATGGTCTATGGTAGATATTTATGTGGTTGCAGTTCTGGCCGGATTAGTAAACCTTGGCGCCCTGTCGACAATTCGACCCGAAATCGGCGTTGCGTTTTTTGCCGCCGTGGTGGTCATTACAATGTTCGCCGCTCACAGTTTCGACCCCAGGCTGATATGGGATAATGTTGAAAGGTTGAAATGAAGGATACTCATACTGACTCAGACAAAGCCGCAACGGCCCCGTCACCAATGATCAAAAAAAAGTCGGGGTTTTCCTTAGTGTGGCTGATTCCTATTATCACAGCCCTTATTGGCGGCTGGCTCATCTTCAAGACCCTCTCTGAGAAGGGACCGGATATCACCATCACCTTCAAGACCGCGGAAGGGATCGAGGCAGGAAAGACCAAGATAAAGTACAAGGAAATTGAGATCGGGGTAGTAGATTCGGTGCATTTCAGCAAAGACTTCTCCCATATCATCGTTAAGGCCAGCATGGAAAAGGGGTCACAGTCGTTCCTTCGGCGAGGCACTCGCTTCTGGGTGGTCAATCCCCGCTTCAGTCTCCGTGGGGCCTCGGGCCTCGGCACTCTGTTTTCGGGTGCTTTCATTGAGATCGAGCCGGGTCAGGGGGCTTCCCAGAAGCGTTTTGTCGGACTCGATGTGCCGCCGGTAATCAAGGCCGATGTAACTGGAATAAAGATCGTGCTCCTGGCTAAGAAACTCGGTTCCATTGACTCAGGTTCACCTGTCTACTATCACGGGATCCTTGCCGGCGAGACTCTCGGATGGGAGCTTGGAAACGACCAAAAGAGTATTTTTATCCACGTTTTTGTCAAGGCGCCTTACGACAAGCTTGTTCAGAGCAACACAAGATTCTGGAATGTAAGCGGGGTAGACGTCTCAGTCGGGTCTGAAGGTATCAGCGTGCGCACGGAGTCGTTCCATTCCCTTCTTTACGGCGGCATCGCTTTTGAGAC
Source organism: Deltaproteobacteria bacterium (assembly GCA_019313765.1). Lineage (GTDB taxonomy): Bacteria > Desulfobacterota > DSM-4660 > Desulfatiglandales > Desulfatiglandaceae > JAIOSR01. Next base: position 4,060 of record JAFDAP010000097.1, read on the forward strand.
CCCCGACACTCTGGAACAGGTGAATGATAATGTGGAAGGACTGGTTTTCACCCTCTATGACGATCACAAAAGCATCCAGGAGCAGTTCTACACAAAGAAGATTACTTTCATCCTCTTTTTTGATGGGTCTGTTAGAGGCCTTAACGTGGACGCTCCTGTTGAGTTCAAAGGAATCAAAGTCGGGTCGGTGAAGGACATCCGTCTTGAATTCGACAGCAGCGACACCACGTTTCGTATTCCGGTCCTGATAGAAGTCGAACCGGAAAGAGTCATCGAACGGGGTAAAGATAGGGCCTCATCGCCATTCCAGACATTGCAAACCCTTGTCGACCGTGGTTTGCGGGCCAGATTACAGTCGGGCAGCCTCCTTACCGGAAAGCTTTTCGTTGAGCTCGATATGCATCCCGGCACCCCCGTCCGCCTGGTTAACGAGGGGGGGCCATACCCTGAATTGCCCACCATTCCGGCCAGCCTTGCACAGATGACCGCATCCCTTAAGGGTATCCTCGCCAAATTAGAAAAGGTGGACATGGAAAGGATCGGAGTGGAATTCTTAGAGACCCTTAAAGAGGCCAACAAATTTGCAAAAGGGGCCAGTGACTTTATCAACAAGCCGGAAATCCAGGACGTCGTGGAAGATCTGAGTGAATCGCTGAATGCTTTAAAAGACATTTTGCGTAAACTGGACCAGCGCGTCGAGCCGATTGCGGAAAACCTGGAAAAGGCTATTGGGGCCGGCCATCAGGCCCTGGAAAAGGCCCGGGTAACAATTGGACTGGTCGATGACGTGCTAAAGCCCGATTCACCCCTCCAATACAGATTTATTGAGTTGACCGAGGAATTGGCCGAAACGGCCCGTTCCATCCGTGCCCTTGTTGACCTGTTAGAGCGAAACCCCAACGCCCTAATCTTCGGCAAGGATCCTTCAGGAGATAAATGATGCTGCTTACATTTTTGCGAATCCGGATGGTTTTGGCTTTTTTACTGGCAGGGAGCTTCTTGTCCGGTTGTATTACGACATCCCACCCGGCCACCCGGTTCTATGTCCTTAACTCGCTTGATCCCGGCGTAAGCCTTGTAAGCAAAACCGACCGGAAATGCGCGTTGTCCGTGGAGGTAGCCTCGCTTCGCCTGCCTCAATATTTAGAAAGACCGCAGATCGTCACCCGGAGCAGCAGAAATCGGCTTGAACTTGCAGAATACCATCAGTGGGGAGGGAACCTAAGAAAAAACATGATGCGGGTCCTCGCCCAAAATCTTTCCCGGCTACTTGACACTCCCAATATCGCGATCTACCCGCATCGTCCCCCAGTCCACCCTGATTTTCGTGTTGAACTGGAGGTTATGCAGTTTGAGGGGGGGGCCGATGGACAGGTGCGGCTTTCCGCCCTGTGGCGCCTGTTGCGAGGCAAGGATCAAAAACCCCTGGTGACCCGAATCACTGATCTGGCGAGCCCGGTTTCTCAGAAAGGAGGAGACTTCGAGCACACGGTTTCGGCCATGAGCAAGCTTTTTGGTGAGTTAAGTCAAATCATCGGCAGTACGATCCTGGAACACGTTCACGGGAGGCCCGACTCTTGATGCGGTATAGGATGCCAAAATATGCGAACGCACTGTTGTCCGGAATCGTTTTACTTCCCGCACTCCTTTTTTTTCCGGTATTTTCCGAACCTGTCCAGGCCAACGATACATGGACCGGACGTCGTGTCATGGATGAAGTTTTCAAACGCCATGAAATGTTCCCTTACGTCTTCGAAGAACAGACCATTATCATGATGGACAGTGCGGGAAACCGCGACGTCAGAAAGTCTCGACGCTTCTCCCGTGTGGAAAAGGATGGAACGGTCAAACATCTTTTGGTCTTCGACAATCCGGCCGAGGTCCGAGGGGTAGCGCTGCTGGCGATTCATCATCACTCCGGTCGCGTAGAAAGCGGAATATATCTGCCCGCTTTTGGAAAGAAACTGAAATCCAACGCCGGGAAAAGCAGAGGCAGCCATTTTTTAGGCACCGACTTTGCTTTGGAAGATCTCGCCGCGGAGGTTTTATCGGATTTTCGTTATGTCCGTGTTGCGGATAAGAAAATCAATAAGATCGCCCATTTTGTCGTTGAGGCCTTTCCTCAGGACAAGGAGGTCGAACGGCTTACGGGTTACAGCCTGCGCCGGCACTTTATTCGAAAAGACAATTTCTTCATCATTCGTACCGACTATTACGATCGCCGCGGCCGGTTTTTCAAGAGCCAAACCAGTCACGATCTAAAAAGGGTGGATGGCGACATGTGGAGAGCCGATATGGTCCTCATGCAAAACCACAAGGAGAAGCATAATACGTTAATAAAGATTGATCGGCGCGTCTTTTCCCACGATTACGTGCCCCCTGAGATGTTTACCTCGGCCTGGCTTCTGGAGAACCGACACATTCAGGTCACGGAAAGAGGTCTTTTCCAGGATGCCTACAGGGCTTCCGAGGAGAATGAATAAT
>JAFDAP010000098.1 GCA_019313765.1 Deltaproteobacteria bacterium
TTGCACCGGAGCTTCCGAAAACGGTCTGGCTGGACCCACCAAAGGCGGCGCCCATGCTCGCTCCCTTGCCCTTTTGAAGGAGAACTATAAAGATCAACCCAACGCATACGGCAATGTGCAGGATTATAGCAATAAGCTGCATTATGAACCTCTGTTTATTGAGACCTTTGCAAAACGACCCCTTTTGTCCAATTTCGGCGTCAAGCTCAAATTTCAATCCTCAAAATACTAAATGTATGGATGCCTGTCCCGCTGTATTAAAGCGGGGCGGTTGAAATTATCGCCTTCTCCCGCTCAAAGTCCGGGATCTTCGACTTGAACTTGACCAAAATTGAGCATTTTTCAAAGGTCTCATATTAATGGGGGTTATTTCAATAAAAGTAAATTGCCACAAAATTTCTATGAATTTTATATGATAACATATTTATGTGATTTTGCAACAGAAAACATTTTGAGCCCGTCGTAAAAAATCGCATTTCTCCTCCGCTGTCGAAGATCCCGTCTTTAGCGGGGGCGGGAGGGGAAAGCGGATTAGCTTTCTTTAAACCGGATCAGCTTTACGAACAAATCCGCCTTGAGACTTGCGCCGCCCACAAGAGCCCCGTCAATATCAGCCTGTGACATGAGATCCGCGACATTTTCAGGCTTTACACTACCGCCATAGAGAATCCGGACCTGATTTGCCGTTTTTGTATCAAAGGTCCCCTCAATCCACTTCCTTATAAACAGATGGACCTCCTGTGCCTGGTCCGGCGTAGCGGTTTTACCAGTGCCGATGGCCCATACAGGCTCATACGCAAGGATATTTGAGGGAAGCATGAGTTCGTCCGCCTTGAAGTTGTGAAGAGACAAATTCAACTGCTCCTTTATCACATCAAAGGTCCTGCCTGCCTCCCTTTCCTCCAGTGTTTCGCCAATACATATAATGGGAATCAGGCCCAGGAGCACTGCCGTTTTAACCTTCAGGTCGATCACTTCGCTGGTTTCGTTGAAAAGGGCCCTTCTTTCGGAATGACCTAAGATGACATGTGTGCATCCCGCGCCCTGGAGCATCCTTCCCGAGACCTCCCCTGTATAGGCCCCGCTTATTTCAGAGTTCATGTTTTGACCGGCCAGAAAGATTCCGGAATCTCCAATGGCCTGTCTTATGGTAGAAAGCGCCGTAAAAGGAGGCGCAACCAGGACCTCTACTCCTTTAACACCGCTCATGCCGGCCCCGATTTCCTTGACGAGATTAACAGAGTCATCAAGACTCAGATTCATTTTCCAGTTACCGGCAATCAAAGGTCTTCTTTCCATTATTTTCACACTCCCGATATTTTAACAATCAATGATTCGCGGCTTTTAGCCGCGACCCCTTCCTCAAAATCAGCTGCCCACCATGTACAAAGCCAGATCAACCATGCGGCTTGCATAGCCGAATTCGTTGTCATACCAGGCCAGGACCTTTATCATATCTCCAACCGCCATTGTGGAAAGCGCATCTATTGTTGAGGAGACCGAGGTGCCGTTGAAGTCGGTTGAGACTAAGGGTTCATCGCAGTAGGCCAGAATACCTTTGAGATTGGTTTCCGCGGCCTCTTTCATGGCATTGTTGACTTCATCCGCGGTGGCGGGTTTGCCTAACTGGGCCACCAGGTCCACGACCGATACATTGGGCGTTGGCACGCGTATCGCCATACCGTTCAACTTTCCCTCCAATTGGGGAAGGACTAAAGAAACGGCCTTGGCTGCCCCTGTTGTTGTGGGGATCATTGAAACAGCTGCGGCCCGGGCCCTTCTCATGTCCTTGTGCGGGAAATCAAGCAGGCGCTGATCTCCGGTGTAGGAATGGGTTGTGGTCATGAGTCCTTTTTCAATGCCGAAATTGTCCAACAGGACCTTGCAGGGGGGAGCAAGACAATTGGTTGTGCAGGAGGCGTTTGAAACGATATGGTGTTTTTGAGGATCATATTCATGATGGTTTACGCCCATGACCACCGTGATATCCGGACCCTTTGCCGGTGCGGAAATGATTACCTTTTTTGCCCCTGCATCTAAATGGCCTGATGCCTTTTCCCTGTCCCTGAAAAGACCCGTGCATTCCATAACTGTTTCGATACCCAGGTCACCCCAGGGGAGTTTTGCAGGTTCTCTTTCCGTATATATCTCAATTTCCTTCCCGTTAACGACTAAGGAATGTTCAGTACTTGAGATGTCCGCATCCAGAATACCGTGCACCGAGTCATATTTTAGCAGGTGTGCCAGGGTCGAAGGGTCAGTAAGATCATTTATGGCCACAAATTCAATTGTCTCATTATTGAGCCCCGCCCTGAAAACCATTCTGCCAATGCGTCCAAAACCGTTTATCGCTACTTTTAAAGCCATTTTCCACCTCCTGATTGTCGTTGGATTCAGCCCTCCCCCTGCCGGCTTCCGGCTCGTAGAGGAGGGAATCAGTTGCACAGATTCTTTCCGTTTGAAATTGATTCTCCTCGTTCGGCAAGAGAGACATGGACATGACAATCGCGTCTTCATTGGTGTCGTCATAATACCGTGGCCAGCACCCTGTCTCCTTGAATCCGGCTTTTTTGTACAGGAACCTCGCCATTATGTTGGAGGGCCTGACCTCAAGCCATGCCGTCTCAGCCCCTTCGGACCTCCCTGCTTCTATCATTTTGGCCAAGAGATAGCTGCCGAAACCGTTACCGCGTTTCCTCGGGTGAATGGCAATGTTCATCAGATGGATCTCACCCGAAAACATCCAAAAGCATATGTATCCGAGAAATACACCCTCTGTCATGATGGCCCAGAAATGTGAAACCCGACGAGTTGTCTCCTGGTGAAATGCCTTTGAACTCCAGGGAGATGGAAAGGAAGACCTTTCGATTTCCAGGATGTCATCCAGAAAGCGGTGAATATTCTCTGCAGTAATATTTACGAGGGAGATCATTCCGATTTCAGAAGATTTCCGGCTAAGGCAATGCTCCTTCTGCCTGCCTGTTCAGCCTTCTCACCCAATTCTTTCAATGTAAGACGGTCTCGATCCTGGGCTACGGCAATAACCATCGGAAGATTGACACCCGTCAAAACCTCAACCATCTCTTCTTTCAAAAAGGAAAGGCTCAGATTGGAAGGGGTTCCGCCGAACATATCGGTGAGGATAAGAACCCCCTGACCACGGTCAAGAACCTTTATCTTCTTGGAGATCGCGGTCAACATTTCCTTACTCTCCGTTAACTGGGTAATGGAGATGGCGTCAGCGGCCTCCAGGCGTCCCACAATGAGTTCTGCTGCATTCAAGAATTCTTTACCCACTTCGCAGTGAGAAATAATCAGCAATCCAATCATAATCTTCCTCACGGTCCTTTGAAGGACTCAGGATTCCTCATCGGTCTGATCGGTCTGGATGATCGTTTGATAGAGATCCTCTCTATTGGCAGCCCCCATCAACTTTTTCCGAAAGGCACTGTTTTTCAGGATTTTTGCTATTTTTGCCAATACCTGCAGATGAAAACCAGAAGAGTTTTCGGGCGCTACGATCAGAAAGAACAGATATGCGGGCTGTCCATCCATGGAATCAAAGTCAAGCCCCTGCTTACTCCTTCCAAATGAAATAATAGGGCGAGTAACGCTGCTGAGCTTTCCATGAGGTATGGCCACACCATCTCCAATGCCCGTACTACCAAGGCGTTCCCTTTCTACAAGGACCTTAACGAGGGCCGCTTTGTCTATGGAGGAATCACGGCTGGATATGGTCTCGGTCAATTCTTCCAAAACGCCGTTTTTGTCACTGGCCTTCAACTCGGAGATAATATTATTTTCTTCTAAAATTTCAGAAAGTTTCATTAAGTCGATCCCTACTTGGGTTTGTTGAAGTCATTGACGTGGACATTATCCCTGGGGCTCAATGAGGCCCAACATATTGTCCCCGCGCCTGTAAATCACGTTAATTTCCCTGGATTTGGCATTTCTGAATACCAGAAAGTCCTGCCTTGACAGGTTAAGCTGCATGGCAGCCTCCTCCGGGTCCATGGGCTTGGCGACCATTTTTTCAATTTCTATCACCAATTCCTTTTGATCCAATTCAGCGGCTTCGTCCGCTTCTGCCTCCTCACCCATCGATTTATCTTCATCTCTCAAGTTTTCTGATCGGTGGTCTCTTATCTTGGACAGGTGCCTTTTGACCTGTTTTTCAATTTTATCCATTACCTGGTCAATGGCCGAGTACATGTCCCCTGTCTCTTCGACACCTTTTATCCTGGTCCCGTCCAGGCTGAGTGTCACGTCCGCTTGGTGCCTGAATTTTTCAACACTCAAAACAATATGGGCTTCCGCAGGAAAATCCAGGTATTTCTTTAGCTTGGAGACCTTTTCTTCAGCATAGGTCTTTAGACTTTCTATAGGTTCGGTGTGTCTGAATGTAACAATAATATCCATAAAGCTCTCCTTTTAATAAAGGTTTTTCCTCTTCCTTGAAGGCAATATACTCATGGACTCCCGATATTTGGCAATGGTCCGGCGTGCAACCTTTATATTCAATTTTTCCAGGATATCCGCAATACCCTGATCACTGAAAGGCTTGGCCTTGTTCTCTGATTTAATAATATTGCGGACGTGTTCTTTTACGCTTTCAGAGGCAACATCATCCCCATAAACGCTGCTAATGGAGCTGTTAAAAAAGAACTTTAACTCAAAAAGCCCTTGGGGCGTATGTACGTATTTATTAGTCGTCACCCTGCTCACGGTAGATTCGTGCATCTGGATGTCTTCGGCCACATTACGAAGCACAAGGGGTTTGAGCCTGGAGATCCCGTTAGCGAGAAAACTCCCTTGAAACCGGACAATACTCTCTGTCACCCGATATATGGTCCTTTGTCGTTGATGAATACTCTTAATCAACCAGGCCGCCGATTTCAGTTTCTCCTGGATGTATGTCCTGGCCTTCTCGGACACAGAATCTCTGTTGCGCATAATATCCCTGTAATATCTGTTGATCCGCAGTTTGGGAAGGCCGTCTTCGTTCAATACGATTTCATAATCATCGCCCACCTTGAAAACATAGATGTCAGGTGTGATATAGACGGTTTCTTCGTTCGAATATATCCTGCCCGGCTTTGGCTCCAGTCCCTGAATCACGGACACGGCAGTGAGCACCTCCTGAAGCATGACACTGAGGCATTTGGCAATCTGCTCGTATTTTTTGGTTTCCAGATCACCCAGATGATCCATGATGATCTTCTCAACAATAGTCCCCCCGAGATCATGGAATCCGGCCTGGATCAGCAAGGTTTCCCGGGTGTCCCGGGCTGCCACACCTACGGGATCAAAATTCTGAATAAGATGAAGTGTTTCAAGCACCTTTTCCATAGGGTGGCCGGTAATTTCGGATATTTCTTCTAAGGATATGTCAAGATAGCCATCATCATCCAGGTTTCCGATAATATGAATTCCTATGCCCCTCTGTTTTTCATCAAGATTGCTCACGTTGAGCTGCCACATGAGATGGGAGGATAGATTTGTCTTGGTGGCTGTAATATTTTCAAAGGAGGGGGCCTCTTTTCCCTCGACAGGAGATTCAGCCCACCCGGTGTTGTACTCGGAAAGGTAGTTTTCCCAGTCCATGTCATCCCGGGCGTGTTCCTCAACAGTTACTTCAGGGAGCTCCTGACTTTCCTGTGCGGGTTCATCTCCATCATTCTCGGGTGCGTTGTCCTCCTCGGCTTCATCCTGAACCTGTTCTTCAAGTAAGGGGTTGGTCTCCATTTCCTCGTACAGGGTTTCCACGAGTTCAAGCCTGGAGAGCTGAAGGAGTTTGATGGCCTGCTGCAACTGGGGTGTCATGATAAGCTGCTGGGCCAGGCCTAATGTTTGTCTTAATTCTAAAGCCATAGTGAGATATAATTTTCAGTATAGATCATTCAGAACAAATAATTAATAAAGGAAAAACTCGTTCACAAGGGCTATTTCTTCTTCTGCCTTGGGAAGATGATGGCCCTGACCTTCCTGTCCCCGTAACTCTCTACAACACTACGATTTTCTTTTAAATACATAGTAATGCGGTCACCTTCTATAAAATCATTTCCCTTTTTTACAACCGGATTTTCCGTAAGCACCACTTTCTCATCCCTCTGATAATAAACGGCCCTTTCCGCAGTAGCCGCCCCGCCCTGTGAATGACTGATTTTTACATTTCCCGTGGCAACAATCTTGTCAACCTCGGTTTTTCCCTCACCCGAACCCTTCTTGCCAGGCAGGCTTTTGTAGAAAACGACCAGCTTTTTACACTTTATCACGAAATCTTCTCTTGTGGCATCGACATCCCCTGTAAATATCACCACTTTACGATTATCGTCCATTTCCAGTTTGTTTGATTTTATAACCATCTCTTTGGGTTCACCCTTGCCAAGCATTTCTTTTAACGTCTCGGAACCGGCAAAGCATGGCAACAGAAGCCCTAACAGCAGGATCGTCAGCAGAAAAAAAGGTTTGCACTTCAGGCATTCCATCAAATCAAAGACTCCTCGAATATAATGG